>NZ_JBVKAE010000029.1:0-125123 GCF_055598845.1 Amycolatopsis sp. NPDC039088
CGCTCACGCACCTCACGCGGATGCCTCGAAGACCGGCCCATAACTCCATCCTCACTCACACGATGGAGCCTCCATCAAACCCGGGGCGGTTCACTGAGGCCCGACACGACACTTATGCCTTACCCCTCAAATAGAACCCGAATCGCCACTCACGACCCTCAGCGGAACGCTTCGACGTTCGCCAAGGCCCACTGCTCGTAGGTGACACCAGGCCGTCCGGTGAGTTCCCCGACCACGCCCGTCGGTGTGTCGGGGTGCTCGGTGAAGTACGCGAAGCCGTCGAGCAGCCACTTCGCGACCGACGCCGGGATCCCGGCGGAGGTCCACTGCTTGTCCGCCTCCTCCCGGGTGAGCTCCTGGAAGGTGACCTCCTCGCCGAGGGCGGCCGAGATGGCGGCGACCTGTTCGCGCTGGCTGATCGCCTCCGGTCCGCTCAGGGTGTACTTCTTGCCGACGTGCCCCTCGGTCAGGATGACGTGCGCCGCGACGGCCGCGATGTCCCCGAGGTCGATCGGTGTCATCCGGGCTTCGGGGTAGGCCTCGCGGACGACCCGTTCGGCCTTGATCGTCGCCGCCCAGCCGAAGGTGTTGTTCATGAACGCGCCCGGCCGCAGGAACGTCCAGTCGAAACCGGCCTCCCGGACCGCCTTTTCGACGATGGCGAAAGCGACACCGCTCGAGTTCTCGGGCGGGTCGTCGGCGTTGCTGCCCGACAGCGCCACCACCCGGCGGACTCCGGCCTCCTTCGCCAGCTTCACGAAGTCGTCCACCGTGTCCGCCAGCGGCGCCAGGTACACGGTCTCGACGCCCTTCAGCGCCTCCGGCAGGGTCTCGGGCTTCCCCAGATAGCCCTTGGCGACCTCCACCTGCTCCGGCAGTGCCGCCTTCGTCGGATTCACGGTCAACGCCCGCACCGGCGCTCCGGCCTCCACCAGTTCGTCGACCACCAGCCTGCCGACGTTTCCGGTCGCACCGGTCACCAGGATCGTCACGATGCCCCACTCCTTATTCGTACGTCCTACGGGAATTGTTCAACCGTACCGCATACGAGAATGTAGAATCCAGCTTCACGGCCGAGTGGAGTGCGGATGGACTTCGAGCGCAGTCTCGAACTGTTGTGGCGTGACCGCGGCGATGCCCGGCAGCCGACCAGGGGTCGGAAACCGAAACTGACCCTCGACCAGGTGATCGCCACCGCCGTCGCCCTCGCCGACAGCGCGGGCGAGGCGACCGTGTCGATGAGCCAGATCGCCAAGGAACTCGGCGCCGGCACGATGACGCTCTACACCTACGTCCCCGGCAAGACGGAACTGCTCGACCTCATGGTGGACGCGGTCCTCGCCGAACGGGACCTTCCCGGCCCCGGCGCCCCCCGGCCGGACGGCTGGCGCGAGCAGATCCGGCTCTACGCCGAACGCACCGTGGCCGTGTTCCGGAAGCATCCGTGGCTGCGGTCGGCGTCGTCGGTGCGGCCGGTGCTCGGTCCGGGACTGATGGCCGGGCAGGAATACCTGATCGCGGCCGTCGCGGACATCGGGCTGCCGCCGCGCGAGGTGACCGCGGCGGCGCAGAGCATCGAGGTGTACGTCCAGGCGAACGCGGCACTCTCGGCCGAGAGTGCCCAGATCGAACAGCGGACCGGGGAATCGACCGACGCCTGGTGGGGGCGGCGGTCGGTGTTCTGGGAGAAGTACTTCGACGTCGAACGGCATCCGGCGATGACGCGGATGTGGGAGAGCGGCGGTTACGACGTGGACTCCTGCGAAGCCGCCGACGAGACCTTCACGTTCGGTCTGGAACGCCTGCTGGACGGCATCGAAGCCCGCGTTTAGTCCTCTAAACGCGGTAGTTCGTGCTGCCAACTACCGCATTTAGAGGACGAAACGCGTCAGGAGACGGTGGGCAGGTCCGGCGCCGAGACGTCGAAGACCTTGCCCTCGCGGGTGAGCAGCGCGGCGAGCACCTTCGCCTTGCGTTCGGTGTCGGCCGAGGTCCCCCAGCGGACGGTCTTCCCGTCGGCCAGCGCGAACTCGACGCTGCCGGGCGTCTTCGCCGTCGCGGTCGTGACCTGCTTCAGCAGCTGCTGCGGGATCACGCCGAGGACGCCGGTCACCGCACGGGTCACCGGGTCGTCGGCCGACACCGACGGCAGCTTCAATTCGGGCAGCCCGGCCGGCCGTTCCTTGAGCGTCTTGAACACCACTCCCCCGCCGTCGACGAGGTGCACCCCGTCGCCGCCGGGACCGCTGTCGAAGAACGCGATGGCCGCCCGTTCGGTCACGGTGATCTCGAGCGTGCTCGGCCAGGACCGCGAGACGTCGACCGTGGCGATGCCGGGCATCCGCGCCACCCGGTCGCGGATCTCTTCGGTGTCCAGGCGCAGCATCGGCTTCTGGTCCGGTACCGCCGCCGTGGCTCGGATCTGGTCCGCGGGGACGGAGTTCGCGCCGACGACGTCCACCTGCTGCACGCCCAGCATCGAGCTGAACCACAGCAGGTAGACGACCGCGACGACGGTCAGCACCGAGAGCAGCGCGACCCAGCGCCGCCGCAGCTCCTTGCGCCGGATCGGCCGGGTGGTCCGGCGACGATCCTGGACGGACCGCCTGCCGCGCCGGGCCTTCGCCCCCTGAACCCGCTTGACCCGCTTGTCTCGTTCGGTACGCGGACGCCGACCGGGTTCGGCCGGGCGGCGGCGTTCCCCGGTCTGCGTCATCGCTAGCCTGCCCGCCGGTCCAGTTCGGCCAGGATCTCCGGGCCGATCTGGGTGACGTCACCGGCGCCCATGGTCACCAGCAGGTCCCCGGGTTTGACCAGATCCGCGGCGAGCTTCGCCGCGACGTCGAACGCCGGCTGGTAGTGCACGGTGGCGCCGGAGATCTGGTCGGCGATGAGCGCACCGCTCACACCGGGCTCCGGTTCCTCGCGGGCACCGAACACGTCCAGCACGATGACCTCGTCGGCCAGCGACAAGGCCGCCGCGAACTCCTTCGAGAACGTCTTCGTGCGCGAGTACAGATGCGGCTGGAAGACCACGACGACCCGGCCCGAACCGGCCGCCGTCCGCACCGCGCGCAGCTGCGCGTCGACCTCGGTCGGGTGGTGCGCGTAGTCGTCGTACACCCGGACGTCGCCGGAGCGGCCCTTGAACTCGAACCGGCGCCGGACGCCGCCGAACGCGGCGAGCCCCTCGGCGAGGCCTTCGACCGGCGCGCCCAGCTCGATCCCGGCCAGCAGCGCGGCGATCGCGTTCAGCGCCATATGCTCGCCCGGCACCGCGACGCGGAGGTCGATTTCTTTGCCCTGCAAGGAAATACGAACGACACCGCCTTCCGGGGCAGGCGTGTAGTCCAGCACCTTCGCGTCGTCCGCGCCGGTGACCGAACGGCCGTAGCGGCGGACGCGGATGCCACGTTTCTCCGCCTGCGTGCCCAGCTTGTCCGCTCCCTCGTCGTCACCGCAGACGATGAGCAGCCCGCCCGGTTCGATGCGGCCGAGGAAATCGGTGAACACCGAGACGTACGCCTCGGCCGTCCCGTGGTGGTCCAGATGGTCCGGCTCGACGTTGGTCACCACGGCGACCGTCGGCGAGTAGGCCAGGAACGACCCGTCGCTCTCGTCGGCTTCGGCGACGAAGACACCACCCTCGCCGTGGTGGGCGTTCGCGCCCGACTCGTTGAGGTCGCCGCCGATGGCGAACGACGGGTCGAGGCGGCAGTGCTGCAGGGCCACGGTCAGCATCGACGTCGTCGACGTCTTGCCGTGCGTCCCGGCGATGCACGCGACACGGTGGCCCTCCATCAGCCCGGCCAGTGCCTGCGCGCGGTGCAGGACGGTGATCCCGCGTTCCCGCGCGGCCATCAGTTCCGGGTTACTCTCCTTGATGGCGGTCGACACGACCACCGAAGACGGGCCTTCGGCGAACGCGTCGAGGTTCTCGGCACGCTGGCCGATGGCGATTTCGGCGCCCTGTGCCCGCAGCGACAGGAACGCGCGCGACTCCTTGGCGTCGGATCCGGACACCTGGGCCCCGCGGGCCAGCAGGATGCGGGCGATGCCGCTCATCCCGGCGCCGCCGATCCCGATCAGGTGGGCACGCGTGAGCGTGTCCGGGAGGTTGTCAGGCACCGGCTACCTCCAGCACGATCTTGGCAAGGGTCTCGTCGGCCTGGCGGTGGCCGAGACCGACCGCGGCCGCACTCATCTTCGCGACCCGGTCGGCGTCGGCGACCAGCGGGATCACCAGTTCCGCGACCTTGGCGGCGCTGAGGTCGGCGTCGGCCAGCATCAACGCGGCCCCCGCGTCGACCGCGGGCTGGGCGTTGCTCGCCTGTTCGCCGTTGCCGTAGGGCAGCGGGACGAACACCGCGGGCAGGCCGACCGAGGTGACCTCGGCGACGGTCATGGCGCCGGAGCGGCACAGGACCGCGTCGGCGGCGGCGTAGGCCAGGTCCATCCGCTCCAGGTACGGCACCGGGACGTACGCGGGCCTGCCGGGGAATTCCTGGACGACCAGGGTGTTCTTCGGCCCGTGGGCGTGCAGCACGCCGACTCCGGCGTCCGCGAACTCCTTGGCCGCGGCGGAGACCGCGCCGTTGATCGACACCGCGCCCTGCGAGCCGCCGAAGACCAGCAGCGTCGGGGCGTCCGGGTCGAGCCCGAAGAACTCACGGGCTTCGGCACGCAGCGCGGCCCGGTCGAGCGAGGTGATGGAGCGCCGCAGCGGGATGCCGACGACCTCGGCCTTCGGCAGCGGCGTCCCCGGGACGGCGACGGCGACGCGGGCGGCGAACCGCGCGCCGACCCGGTTCGCCAGGCCTGCCGCCTTGTTCGCCTCGTGCACCACGATCGGCGTGCGGCCGCGCGCGGCGAGGTACGCCGGGAGCGCGACATAGCCGCCGAAGCCGACGACGACGTCCGCGCCGACCCGGTCCAGAACGGCACGGGTGCGCTTGACCGCGTCGCGGACCTTCAGCGGCATCTTCAGCAGTTCCGGTGTCGGTTTGCGCGGCATCGGCACCGGTGGGATCAGCTCCAGCGGGTAGCCGCGCGCGGGGACGAGTTTGGTCTCCAGTCCGCGCTCGGTCCCCAGCGCGATCACCGTCGCGTCGGGACGCAGGCGCATCACCGCGTCGGCGAGCGCGAGTGCTGGTTCGATATGTCCTGCGGTGCCGCCCCCGGCGACCACGACCACCGGCGCCTTGCCGGCGGCGGATCTCTCGGCTCCCTTAACGGGGTTACTCACCTATGACCTCTCCGATTTGCGGTACCCCGTTTCGCGGTACCGCGGTTCACCGCCGTACGTGCGGCCGTCCTCCTGCCGGGCTCCCGTACCGAGCGGCGCCGCTCCTGTGCGGGCGATGGCCTCGCCGTCCTCGGCGCGGGCCTCGCCGCCTTGGTGGCGCCTCCCCTGGCCGCGGCGCCCTTGCGCTTGGCTGGCGGGCGGTACGGATCGGGCGCGGGAAGCCTCAGCAGGCGTCCGAATTTACCCGGCCCCTGCGAACGCAGTGCGGCCACCGCCTCCGGTTCGTGCCGGGCGGCGTTGGCGAGGACCCCCATGATGAGCATGGTGATCACCAGCGACGTCCCGCCGTAGGAGATCAACGGCAGGGTGACCCCGGTGACCGGCAGCAGGCCGACGACGTAGCCGATGTTGATCCCCGCCTGCGCGACCAGGAAGACGGTCAGCGTGCCGGACACGATCCGGATCCACGGGTCGAGATTGCGGGCCGCGATGCGCAGGCCCACGATGGCGACCCCGGCGAACAGCGCCAGCACCACCACGCAGCCGATGAAGCCGAGTTCCTCGCCGATCAGGGCGAAGATGAAGTCGTTCTGCACGTTCGGCAGGTAGCCCCAGTTGGACTGGCCCTGTCCGAGCCCCTTGCCGAAGAGCCCGCCGTCGGCGAGCGCGAGTTTCGCCTGGTTGGCCTGGAAACCGTCCGCGCTGGTGTCCGGGTCACCGGAGACGAACGACATGACCCGCCGCAGCCGGTACGGGGCGATGATGGCGAGCACCAGCACCCCGACGAGCCCGCCGGCGAGGATCACGCCGAACAGCCGTTTCGGGGCCCCCGCGAACCACAGCAGGGCCAGCAGCACCACCGCGAGCGTGATCGTGCCGCCGAGGTCGGGCTGCATCATGACCAGCGCGAACATCAGCAGCGCGATCGGCACCACCGGGACGAGCAGATGGCGCCACTGGTTGATGATGTTGTACTTGATCACCAGGATGTGGGCGCCCCAGAAGGCGAGCGCGAGCTTGGCCGCCTCGACCGGCTGGAAGGCGAACCCGCCGAACATGAACCAGCCCTGCGAGCCGTTGACGGTGGACCCCAGCGGGGTCAGCACCAGCGTGAGCAGGCCGAGGCAGACGACGGTCATCGTCGCCGAAAGGCGCCGGACGCGTTCCAGCGGGAACCGCAGCCCCACCCAGAACACCACCGAGCCGATGGCGACGAACAGGATGTGCTTGCTGAACTGCGCGTAGACCCCGCTGCCGGTCTTCGGGTTGTACGAAGCGACGGACGACGCCGAAAGCACCATCACGATGCCGATCACGGTCAGCACGCCGGTGAGCGCCAGTACCAGGTGGAACGAGGCGAGTGGCCGCGAAAGCCACGCCGTCAGCGCGGTGCGGAACGTGACGAACGCGCTTTCCTTGCGTTCCCGTGGCTTACGTGGCTGGCCGGGCTGGCGCTTTCTTTCCTCAACCGCCGTCACTGGTCTCCCCCGCACCGTCGCGCAGGACACGGACCGCTCGCGCGAACGCGTCGCCGCGCGCGCCGTAGCTGGAGAACATGTCCAACGACGCCGCGGCGGGGGCCAGCAGCACCACATCTCCGGGCCGCGCCAGGGCGCGGGCCGCCTTCACCGCCGCAGTCATGGGGTCATCGTCACCCGGAAGGAGGCTGTGGACCGGGACATCCGGCGCGTGTCGCGCAACAGCGGCGGCGATCGCGGGTGAATCCACGCCGAGTAGCACGACTCCGCGGAGCCTGCCGGCGATCGAACCGACCAGTTCGTCCACCGACGCGCCCTTGAGCTGGCCACCGGCGATCCAGACGACGGACAGGTGCGCGCGCAGCGAACCGCTCGCGGCGTGCGGGTTGGTCGCCTTGGAGTCGTCGATGTACCGGACACCGTCGACCTCGGCGACCTCCTCGGCCCGGTGCGGGGCGGGGCGGTACTCGCGCAGGCCCTTGGCGACG
Source organism: Amycolatopsis sp. NPDC039088 (assembly GCF_055598845.1). NCBI lineage: Bacteria > Bacillati > Actinomycetota > Actinomycetes > Pseudonocardiales > Pseudonocardiaceae > Amycolatopsis > Amycolatopsis sp. NPDC039088. The sequence continues at coordinate 7,212 of NZ_JBVKAE010000029.1, forward strand.
TCCTCGCCGCTGACGCCGTAGGCGCGGGCCAGCGCCGCCGCGGCGAGCGCGTTCGACACGTTGTGCGGACCGGCGGGGCGGACATCGGCCAGCGTGCCGAGTTCGTCGGCGCTGGTCGCCGGGTCGGCGACGAAGGCACGGTCGACCAGCAGGTCTTCCACGATGCCGAGTTCGCCCGGACGCGGGGTGTCCATGCCGAAGGCGACGCGGCGGGCGTCGGCGGGCGCGTGCTCGTCGGCGAGCCGGATGGACCACTCTTCGTGCAGGTTGTGCACCACGTTCCGCGAGTGGGCGTGGATACGGCCCTTAGCGGCCGCGTACTCCTCCATCGAACCGTGCCAGTCGAGGTGATCCTCGGCCAGGTTCAGCACCACGGAGGCGTGCGGGGCCAGCGTGGACGACCAGTGCAGCTGGTAGCTCGACAGCTCCACGGCGAGCACCTCGTGCCCGGCCCGGACCGCGTCGAGTACCGCGAAACCGACGTTTCCGCAGGCCACGGCGTCGACACCGGCGACGCGCAGGATCGACTCCAGCATCCCGACCGTGGTGGTCTTGCCGTTGGTACCCGTGATCGCGAGCCACACCGGCGGCTTGTCGCGCAGCTGCCCGACGCGCCACGCCAGTTCGACGTCGCCGATCACCTCGATGCCCGCTTCGGCCGCCGCCACCAGCAACGGCGACGTCGGTTTCCAGCCGGGACTGGTCACGACCAGCTCGACGCCTTCGGGCGGCTCCGTCAGGCCCGGCAAGAGTTCCGCACCGAGCCCTTCGAGTTCCGCCAGCCGTTCGGCGTTGCCGTCGGTGACGGTGACCCGCGCCCCCTGCTCCCGCAGGACGGGGACGATGGATTTGCCGGTGACCCCGGCTCCGGCCACGAGGACGTGACGACCGGCCAGTTCCACCGCTTAACCCCCGAGACCGAGTTGCTCGCTGTAGAACAGCCCGAGACCGAACATGCAGCAGATGGCCGAAAGCAGCCAGAACCGGATGATGACCGTGGTCTCCGCCCAGCCCGCGAGTTCGAAGTGGTGATGGAACGGGGCCATCCGGAACAGCCGTCGCCTGGTCGTGCGGAACACCGCGATCTGCGCGACCACCGAGATCATCTCGACCATGAACAGACCGCCGATGACGATGGCGAGCAGTTCGGTGCGGGTGGTCATCGACAGCCCGGCGACGAGACCACCGAGCGCGAGCGAACCGGTGTCACCCATGAAGATCTTCGCCGGTGCCGCGTTCCACCAGAGGAAACCGACGCAGGCGCCGGTCGCCGCGGCGGCCACCACGGCCAGATCCAGCGGATCGCGGACGTCGTAGCAGGCGGCCTGCGGGGTGACCGCGCACGAGAGGCGGGTCTGCCAGAAGGCGATGACGACGTAGGTCGCCAGCACCATCGCCGCGGTGCCGCCGGCGAGCCCGTCGAGTCCGTCGGTGAAGTTCACCGCGTTCGACCAGCCCGAGATGACGACGTAGCAGAAGATCACGAAGAACACCGACGGGAAGGTGATCAGCGCGAGGTCACGCACGTAGGAAAGGCTCTCCGACGCCGGGGTCAGCCCGCGTTCGTCGGCGAACTGCAGCGCCAAGATCGCGAAGCCGATCGTGACCACCAGCTGGCCGACCAGTTTCGCGGTCTTGTTCAGCCCGAGGTTGCGCTGCTTGCGGATCTTGATGAAGTCGTCGAGGAAACCGACGATCCCGAGGCCGACGGCCAGCCCGAGGACCAGCAGGCCCGAAGCGGACGGGCCGCCGGTGCCGTTGCCGCCGCTGAGCGAGCTGATCAGATGGGCCACGAAATATCCGACGACCATCGCGACGATGATCGCGACACCACCCATCGTCGGGGTACCGCGCTTGGATTTGTGTCCCTGCGGTCCTTCCTCCCTGATCTCCTGGCCGAAGCCCTGCCGGGAGAAGACCCGGATCAGATAGGGAGTGAGGAGGATGGAGACCAGCAGGCCCGCCGCGGCCGCGATCAGGATGCTGATCACGCGTCACCACCGTTCGAGCGTTCTTGAGAGGGGGAAGGGGGTACTACAGGGGATTCAGCGTTCGTTTCGGGGGAGGCGAGCAGGGCATCGGCCACCCGCCACAGCGCGGCGGACTTGGACGCCTTCACCAGCACGATGTCGCCCGCGCGGAGCTGATCATGCAGCAGGGCGATGGCGGCCTCGACGTCGGGTACCAGTACCGACTCCTCGCCCCAGGAACCCTCCTGGTGCGCACCCTGGTGCATGGCCGCGGCGGCCTCTCCGACGACCACGAGCTTGTCGATGTTGAGCCGGACGACGAGCCTGCCGATGCCGTCGTGCGCCTCGACCGCGTCGTCGCCGAGGTCGGCCATCACGCCGAGCACGGCCCAGGAACGGCGCTCCGTGCTCATCGACGCGAGTGCCTTGAGCGCGGCACGCACCGACTCGGGGTTGGCGTTGAACGAGTCGTTGAGCACCGTGACGCCGTCGGGCCGGGTGGTGACCTCCATCCGGCGTCCCGAGCGCTGCTCGAGGCTCGACAGGCGGGCCGCGATCTCCTCGGTCGTCGAGCCCAGTTCCAGCGCCACAGCGGCCGCGCTGAGCACGTTGCCGACGTGATGCTCGCCGTACAGCGGGAGCTTCACCGGCGCTTCGCCGGACGGCGTGATCAGGCGGAACGACGCACGCGCTTCCGCGTCGAGGGTGACGTCCACGGCGCGGACGTGCGCGGAGGCGCTCTCGCCGATGTACACCACGCGCGCGTTCGTGCGGCTCGCCATGGCGGCGACCAGCGGGTCGTCGATGTTCAGGATCGCGACGCCGCCGTCTTCCGCGCTCGGCAGCGCCTCGACGAGCTCACCCTTGGCCTTGGCGATGCCTTCGCGGGAACCGAACTCGCCGACGTGCGCGGTGCCGACGTTGAGCACGGCCCCGATCCGCGGCGGCGCGATGGCCGCCAGCTCGGCGATGTGGCCAGGCCCGCGGGTGGACAGCTCCAGCACCAGGTGCCGGGTCGAGGCGTCGGCCCGCAGCGCCGTCCAGGGGTGGCCCAGCTCGTTGTTGAACGATCCCGGCGGCGCGACCGTCGGGCCGAGCGGCTCCAGCAGCTGGGCGATGACGTCCTTGGTGGAGGTCTTACCCGACGAACCGGTGACCCCGACGACGGTCAGCTGCTCGCCGGACAGCTTCTCGACCACGTGCCTGGCGAGTTTGGCCAGTGCGGCCAGTACCGCGGCACCGGCCCCGTCCTTGTCCGCGGCCAGCGCGAACGCGCGATCGTGCGCGGTACCGGCCGGCAGCGGCGGCACGATCACGGCCGGGGCGTCGACCTCACGCCCCGCGAGCACCGCGACAGCGCCGGCCTCGACGGCCTTCGCGGCGAGGTCATGACCGTCGACCCTCGCGCCGGGCAGCGCGACGAACAGTCCACCGGGGGTCAGCTCGCGGGTGTCGAATTCGACGCTTCCGGTGATCTCGGCGGTGCCGTCGGTCCGGTGCAGCCTGCCGCCGACGATGGCGGCGATTTCGGCCAGGCTGAGCACGATCACGGTGTCTCCAGACGTCTGCGGATGGCGGAGGCGAGCTCGTCCCGGTCGGAGAACGGGTGCACGACACCCTGGACCTCCTGGCCGGTCTCGTGGCCCTTGCCCGCGATGAGCACGATGTCGCCGGGCTTGGCGAGCTCGACGGCGTGGATGATCGCCTCGCGGCGGTCGGCGATCTCGAGGATCTCGCCGCCCAGCGCCGGTCCGGCGTTGCGGGCACCGGCCAGCATCGCCGCCCGGATCGCGGCCGGATCCTCCGAACGCGGGTTGTCGTCGGTCACGATCAGCACCTCACTGCGCCGGACCGCCGCCTCGCCCATCACCGGGCGTTTCGCGGTGTCACGGTCGCCGCCGCAGCCGAGGACGGTGATGATCCGGCCCTCGGTACGGGCACGCAGCGCGTCGAGCCCCTGCGCGACCGCGGCGGGCTTGTGCGCGTAGTCGACCACCGCGGTGAACGGCTGGCCGAGGTAGACCCGCTCCATCCGGCCCGGCACCTCGACCGAGGCGAGCCCGGCGACGATGGCCTCGAGCGGGACACCGGCGGTGTTGAGGATCGCGGCCGCGAGCACCGCGTTCGCCACGTTGAACTCACCCGGCAGCGGGATCTTCGCCGAAGCGGCGAGGCCGTCGGGGCCGTGGAGGGTGAACGTCTGCTCCCCCGCCGGGGTCGGCGTGAGGTCGGTGGCGCGCCAGTGCGCGTCCGTGCCCGGCTCGGTGGAGACGGTCACCGTGTGCGGGGTCAGGAGTGCGTGCCCCCACGCGCTGTCGACGACGACCACCTCGGCGGTGGAGCGGCCGTCGAACAGCAGCGACTTGGCGGCGAAGTACTCCTCCATGTCCTTGTGGAAGTCCAGGTGGTCCTGGGAGAGGTTCGTGAAGGCCCCGACCGCGAAGCGCGTGCCGTTGACCCGGCCCAGCGCCAGCGCGTGGCTGGAGACCTCCATCGGCACGTGCGTGACGCCGCGTTCCACCATGACGGCGAGGAGAGCCTGCAGATCCGGCGCCTCGGGGGTGGTGAACCCGCTGGCCAGCCGCTCGCCCGCGATCCGGGTCTCGACCGTGCCGATCAGCCCCGTGGTGAGCCCGGCCGCCTTGAGTCCGGCGTCGACCAGGTACGACGTCGTGGTCTTGCCGGACGTCCCGGTGATACCGAGTACCGACAGCTCCAGCGAGGGCTCGCCGTAGATCCAGGCCGCGATCTCGCCGAGGGCGGCCCGCGGATCCGGGTGCACGAGGATCGGCACGCCGGCGTCGCGGAGCACCGGGCGCTCGGCACCGGCCTCGTCGGTGAGCACGGCGGCCGCTCCGGCGGCGATGGCCTGGTCGCTGAAGTCCGCGCCGTGGGCGCGGGCGCCGGGAAGCGCGGCGAAGAGGTCACCGGGGAGGACGTGCTGGGCGCGCAGCGTGCTGCCCGTGACCGTCAGCTCGGCCGCGGCCGGGTAGTCGTCACCGCCCACCACGAGCCGCGCGCCCGCCCTGGCGAGCAGCGTGCCCAGCGGCATCGGCTCGATCCTGGCCGGACGAGGGGGTGCGGCGACGGCCTTGACCGGGCTGTCCGGGACCTGGGCAGCCGTCGCGCCGGACCCGCTTTCGACGGCGGGACCGCTGCGGGGATCTGAAGTAGGCACCGACACAGCAAAGGAGGTTACCGGCGTGGCATTCGGGTGACCGAAGCGGTGCGGGGTGTGAGCGCGGTGATCATGCTCGTGGTAATGGGTTTGACGAGCTCTCCTTGGCACGCAAGGGCTTCCGACTGTCGCTTGAGGACTTCGGAAAGGCGGCGGCCGGGTTTTTCGGGTGGCGCCTCAGGGCAGGTGCCCGTTCACGGACAGCTACGAGCGCCGTGGCGGTGGCCATGCGAAGGGAGCCTTCACGGTCCTGCGGCACCCTCGTCGAACGCCATGAAAGGTCCTTTCCTTGCAAAATTTGCGAGGAAAGGACCTTTCATGGCACGTGAACGGAGAGGAAGCGTCCCTTCGACAGGGCCTAGGAAAGGATCAGCGGCACCTGGGGCGCCGGACCGTCCGAAAGCGGGATCTGGAACCGCTGTGCCAGGTAGGCGGCGATCGAGTGGAACAGCGGCGCGGCCGAGCCCCCGCCCGGCAGCGAGGCTTCCGGCGCGTCGAGCCGGATGCCGACGACGAACCGCGGCTTGTCTGCGGGCAGGATCCCGGCGAAGGTGATGTTGTACAGGTGATTGCTGTACGTCTTCGTCTGCGGGTCGACCTGCTGGCCGGTGCCCGTCTTGCCCGAGACCTGGTAGCCCTCCAGCGCCGCCTTCGGGCCGGTGCCGCTCTGCAGCCCCCTGCCGCTCTGCACCACGGCCCGCATCATTTCGCGCACGGTCTTCGCCGCCTGCGGGCTGATGACTTGCACGGTCTTCGGCGCCGGTTCGGGGACGACGGTCCCGTCGGGGTTGACCTTCGCCTTGACGACCCGCGGTTCCACGCGCAGCCCGTCGTTCGCGATGGCCTGGTACATCCCGGCCATCTGCACGACGGTCATCGAAAGCCCCTGCCCGATCGGCAGGTTACCGAAGGTCGTGGCGTACCACTGGTTGCGCGGCGGTACGACGCCCGGGCTCTCACCGGGGAGACCGAGACCGGTGCGCTGGCCGAGACCGAACTTCTTGAGCAGGTCGGCGTAGCGGTCTTCGCCCAGTTTCTGCGCCAGCAACAGGGTCCCGACGTTCGACGACTTCGCGAAGATGCCGGTGGTGGTGAACTGCTGCGTGCCGTGGATCCAGGCGTCCTTGACGACCTTGTCCGCGACCTGCAGCGAACCCGGCACCGGGATCGACGCCTCCGGGGTGGTGATGCCGTCGTCGATCGCGCCGGCGGCGGTGACGATCTTGTTCACCGAACCGGGTTCGAACGGCGTGGTCACCGCGCGGTTGTTCAGGTTCTCGGTCTCGCTGCGCGAAGCCGGGTCGTTGAGGTTGACCGTCTTGTCGTTGGCCAGCGCGTAGACCTCACCGGTCTTCGAGTCCATGATGACCGCCTGGCCGCCCTTGGCGTGCGACTTGGCGACGTATTCGCTCAGCTGCCGCTGCAGCTCGTACTGCAGGTCGGTGTCGATGGTCAGCTGCAGATCCGAACCGGGGACGGCGTTCTGGATGTCCCGCTCGGTACCGGGGATGACCAGGTTGTCGTTGCCGTTCCGGGTGTTGACGATCTTGCGGCCCGGTGTTCCGGCGAGGTCGTTGTCCCGCGAGGCCTCGAGGCCGTAGCCGCCGTGCAGGTTGTGCTTGGAGACGTCCTTGTCGTCGGTACGCCAGTTCGCGTAGCCGATGATGTTCGCCCCCACCGAATCCCCGGGGTACTCCCGCTTTGAGCGCTTCTCGACGCTGATCCACGGGAATTCCTTGACGATCGACTCGGCGACCGACGGTTCGATGTCATGGACGAGGTAGGTGAACGCCTCCTGCTTGTGGAACTTGTCCAGCAGTTCCTGCTCGGTGATCACGCCCGGCAGTTTGGCCGCGATCAGCTTCGCCGCGCTCGCGACCTCGGTCTCGAAGTTCTTGCCCTTGGTCGGGTTCGCCGCGGCGTACTCGTCCATTTTCTTGTGCAGCCAGTTCAGGCTGACCGCGAGCGTCCGCACCTCGATGCTGAACGCGATCTTCGTCCCGTTGCGGTCCATGATGGATCCGCGCTGCGCGGGACTTTCGATCACCGATGTCCGTTGCCGTTCCGCGGCCTCGGACAGCGCACCGGCCTCGAACCACTGCACCTGCACCAGTTTGAGACCGGCGAGCACCATCACGACGATCAGCAGGATCCGCACACCGGTGAACCGGCTCGGATGTCCCCCGTTGCCCCGCCGGGCGGTGGCACGGCGGGTCCCGGCGGCGTAGGTCCGCCGCGCGCTGCCCGCCGACCGGGTCCTGGCCTGTGCCGGACGGCCGGGTGACATCACTGACCTCCTTGCGCCTGGGGTTCCGCGTTCTCCTGTGGGACAGCGGGCTGGTCGCCCTCGATCACGCCTTGCTGGGTGCCCTCGGCGGGGGGCGGCGGCGCGACCGAGACCGGGGGCGCCTCCCCCTGTGCCTTCTTCGGCTCACCGACCACAGTGGACTGTCCCTCCGGGCCGACCACGATGTGCGCGGGGTCGCCGCCGGGCACCATGCCCAGTTCCCTGGCCTTGGGCGCCAGCGAAGCGGGTGACTCGGCCTTCGCGACCTCGCGCTGCAGCCGTTCCTTCGCCTCGGCGAGTCCGGCGTTGGCCGTGCGCAGTTGTTCGAGCCGGTACGAATCGGCGATGGCCTGCGTGGTCAGCCACAGCGTGCACGCCACGCCGACGGCCAGCATGCCCATCATCATCAGCACGAACGACGCGCGCGAACGCGGCCACCGCAGCTTGAGCTTCTTCTGCGGCTCTTCCTTGCCCGCACCGCCTTCGGCGTCGGGACGGTTGCGCCGCTGGTCGCGCTGCAGCAGATCCGCGCGCTGGGCGCGGCGAGCGTAGGCGCGTTCGGCCGCCGACGTCCGGCCGCGGGAGGCGCGAGTGGGCGCGGTGGTGCCCGGTGCGGCGGTTTCCGGCGTCTCGTCGACCGTGCTGGTCGCGCGGGCACGCCGTTTGGGCGCCGGTGCACCCCGGCGGCCGCGGGACTTCGCGGGAGCGGTCATCGTGCTCGGTCTCCGATCCGTTCGGCGGCTCGCAGCCGCACGGAGGCGGCCCGTGGGTTCTGTTCGGTCTCCGCCTCGCCGGCCTTCTCGGCCCCTCTGGTGAGCAGTTTCAGTTCCGGGCCGTGGCCCGGTAGTTCCACCGGAAGCCCTTCGGGCGTCCGGGATTTCGCCAGTTCCGCGAAGGCCTGCTTGACCAGCCTGTCCTCGAGGGACTGATAAGCCTCCACGACGATGCGGCCGCCGACGGCGAGTGAGGACAGCGCCCGCGGCATCGCCCGCCGCAGCACTTCCAGTTCGCCGTTGACCTCGATCCGCAGCGCCTGGAAAGTGCGCTTCGCCGGATGGCCGCCGGTGCGCCTGCTCGCCGCGGGGACCGCGTCGTACAGCAGTTCCACCAGCCGCCCGCTCCGCGTGAAGGGTTCCTTCTCCCGTTCCGCCATAACGGCTTTGACGATCCGCTGGGCGAATCGTTCCTCGCCGTAGTCGCGCAGGATCCGGATCAGCTCGCCGGGGGCGTAGGTGTTGAGCACGTCGGCGGCGGTGATCCCGCTGGTCGGGTCCATCCGCATGTCGAGCGGGGAATCCTTGGAGTAGGCGAAACCGCGTTCGGCCCGGTCCAGCTGCATCGAGGAGACACCGAGGTCGAACAGGATTCCGTCCACTCTGGACAGTCCGAGCCCCTGCAGCGCGGACGGCATCTCGTCGTAGACGGCGTGTACGAAGTCCACGCGATCACCGTGCTTCGCGAGCCGTTTCGCGGAGAGTTCCAACGCGTTGGGGTCACGGTCGAGCGCGACCAGGCGCAGTGCGGGGAACTCGGTGAGGAGCGCGTCGGAATGACCGCCCAGTCCGACGGTCGCGTCGACCAGCACGGCCTCGCGGTCGGAGAAGACCGGCGCGAACAGTTCGACGATGCGCTTGAGCAGCACCGGAACGTGCTCGTGTTCGTCTGCCATGTCTTCCCCCCTTTCGTGTCGTGCCGGGGAAGATGCCGGATGCCGTCAGGTCCCTGTCCGCCCGCCTGCTGACCTGGTACCGGGGAAGGTGTACCAGGGCCACTGAGCGGACAGAGGCCTCACGGCATCCGTGTGGACGGTTTCCCGCGTTTCCGAAGCAGGAACCCGCGCCCCCCGACGGCGTGGGTGCTTCTTCGGTCACGTCTAGAAGACGCCCGGCAGAACTTCCTCTCGAGCCTTCGCGTAGCTGTCCTCGTGTTCGTCCAGGTAGCCCTGCCACGCCTGGGCATCCCAGATCTCCAACCTGGTGATCGCCCCGATCACCACGCACTCCTTGTTCAACCCGGCGTACCGCCTGAGCTCGGACGCGATCGCGATACGTCCTTGCCCGTCCGGGCGTTGTTCGTCCGTCCCGGCGAAGAGATAACGCTGATAGGCCCGGACCGCCTCGTTCGTGAACGGGGCGTCGGCGACCTTTCTCGCCATCTGCTCGAACTCGGCCCGGGGAAAGACGAAGAGACAGTGATCCTGTCCCTTGGTGACCATCAGCCCACCGGCGAGCGCGTCGCGGAACTTCGCGGGCAGCGTGAGCCGCCCCTTGTCATCCAGTTTCGGGGTGTGGGTGCCGAGGAACATCGGCTCCACCTCCCTACCGATCCCGGCTGCTGACAACCAGGGTCGGCCACGGGGCTCCCTTCTGCCCCACTGCGCACCACCGTACCCCACTTTTCACCACAGTCAACGCGACAAAAGCCGCCACCACTCCGTCGTGTCAGACGTTTTCGCTGGTCAGCCAGGTGGGGCCAGGTGGGGGCTCGGTGGGGGACGGTGGCCAAGATCCCCCTGGGCGGGTATCGAAGCAACCTCATCCATGCCTGATGCGTCCGGTTATCGGCAGCCGGAACCCTGCTGTGGGGCGGAGTGGGGTGAAAGTGGGGAATCCGGTGGAGCGTGGTGGGGGACATTGTGGAGGGTGACGTCGGTTCATCCGACGACATGTCGACAAAGGACAGCCGTCTTGGCTCCCGCGGCCCTGAGGTGTGCTGCGAAAGCCACTTTCGCAACGTTGAGTGTTGCGAAAGTGGCTTTCGCAACCCAATCACCTGCAGCGACCAGGTCAGCCGTGGTTGCGCTTCCGGCGGCGTCCGTTCATCCCGGGCACGGAAGATCCCCTCGCGAACTGTTTCTTCTTCGGGGTACTTGTACTCCTCCACCGGAACGCTGCCCGGAAGCGCGGAAACCACAGTGACCGCCGGCGTCGAGACCTGTTCTCCTCCTTAGGTAACGTTGTCCCGTCGGATTTCCACCTTGCACGAGCACGTCATGCACAAGGGGATCGCGTTTCTTTGGCACCGCCGACGGCGCCCATCACGGCCGAAGGCCCCCGGCGGGTGCGCGTCGGCAGCTCGGTCTGTTCGTTCATCAGCGGCGTCCGCGTTTCCGGCGGCGTCCGTTCATCCCCGGCGTGGCGCGACGGCTGACGCCACGCCAATCCTTGGGCTTCTCCGTTGGTTCAGGCAACAACCGGTCGATGCCCTTGCCCGCGAACCAGCCGATGATGTAGCTGGGGATCGTGCCCACGAGCACGAAGAAGAACCACCAGCCGGTGGAGAACGGCGGCCGCGGGCGGTCTACAGGGACGATGTTGTAGCGAAGAAGTCCGTAGCGGCCTACCGACTCATAGGACACGACGTTCACCTCACCCGACAGTTCCGCGACAGAACCGATCGTCGAAGACGTGACCTGTAGTCTGCCCAGCGTCTCCCGATCCCACTTCACCTCGGCCTCGCAAACATGGATCATCCAGAGTCGCATCGGACTGCGATGGCACTCCCGGATCTGCGCGACGCCGAACCGGTCCACTGTCCCCGCGGCGCCGATCCCCAGCGCGGCACCGAACGAGAACATCACCCATGCGCCCAGCACCACGAAGACGACGCCGGAGAGCACCCGCAGGCTTGAGCGCCCTCGACGCTTCCGAACCGCTCGCTCGTCCTGCCCGATCCGCTCAGTCATCGTCGTCGAGCGAACCGCTGATCCGGCCGGTCTTGGGAGGTACGACCCTGCCGCGCTCGGACGAACCGCCGTTGTACTGGTTGTAGTCCGCAGCGGCCGCCTTTCCGGCTTCCTTCCCGATCTTCAAGCCGGTGTTGTCCGCGACCTTGCCCCAGGTGGTGTTCTCCATCCGTTCCGCACCGCCACGAGCGTGCTTGAGCAGACGCTCGGCACCCGTCGCATCCGAATCCAGGGCCTTCCTCGCGAGCTTGAGATTGTCGGCCTTGAACGTGTCCAATGTCTTGTCGCTGGCTTTGATCGCCTGATTGGCCTCGTGTCCGAGGTCCGAAGCCTTACGCCCCAGCGCCCTCGCCGCCTCTCGGGCCCGATCGCTCGAACCTTCGAACCGCTTCACGAACTTCTGGATGGCGCTGAGCAGCTTGCCGAGCTTCTTCTGGATCTTCGCCATGACCTTGACCGCGTCGGCGAAGATGCTCGCGGTGAACGCCGCGACCGAGCCACCCAAGGTGAACCACGAGCTGGCGAGCGCCAGCAAGGCCCGGGTGATCACATCGCTGATGAAAGTGGCGATGATGTCGAAGACCAGCGCACGTGCGGTGGCCACCACCATGCCCCCGGTGGTGATCCAGTGCGCCGAGTCCTTCGCGTCGGCCGCTACATCGCGCAAGGACTGCGTGTACTGCAAAGCGACGCGGCGGTAGACGATGGCAGCGTCACCGTCCCATCCGGACGTCGTCGAGAGTGCTCCCTCGTAGTCCCCCGCCACGGCTTCGAGTTCCGCGGCGATGTTGTTCCAGGTCTGCGCCGCCTGCTGGACCAGCTCCGGATCCCCGGTGAGCAGTTCCAACGGCTCCCGAATGAAGTCGAGGTGCTCCATCAGCCAGCCGACACCGGCCTTGACCAGTTCTCCGAGCGGGTTCAGGATCATCGACAGCGCGTCCAGGCCGAACGAGACGCCGTCCATCGCGAACGCGAACGCATCGACATCGTCACCCTTGAAGGCCTTGTAGATGTCGCCGCCCAGACTCGAGCCACTTTCGAAGGCTCCACTGCCCTTGAATGGCTCGGACTTCTCTTCCTTCTGTGCGACCAGGTTCTGTTCGCTCGGCCGCGCGACCGGTCCTTCGCTCACAGCTTCTTCCCCAGGTCCCGGCTGAGCTGCGCCGCGTCGTCGTCGATCTTCGTGTAGTCCGTCGCCGCCTTCTTCAGCGCGTCGGACAACGCGTCGCCGAGGTTCGCCGCGCTGGTCATCAGCTCGTCCGCGTCGCCTTGGGCCAGCTGCAGGACGCCGCCGACGGGCACCGCGCAGAGCAGGCCGTAACCCTGGAAACCGCCCATGCCGACCTGGGTCGCCGCCGAGGCCGCGCCCCGGATGCGGTCGGCGAGATCGGAGACCTGGTCCGCGTGCGCCTTGAGGCGTTCCGGCGAGACGCCGTATCCCGGCCCGCTCACGAGCGGCCGGTCCAGTCGACGTGCTGGAAGTCTTCGCCGTCGTCCTCATCGGAGGCGGGACGGGACGGCCGGGGTTTCGCGGGCGGCTCGGAGGGTGGTTCGGGTGGGACGCCGAACCGCGCGGAGTCGTCCGCTTCCGGGGTGGCCGCGGGTTCTTCCCGAGGCGGCAGGGTGCTCTTGATGAAGTCCACCGCCTCGGAGTCCTCGCCGGTCAGCCCGGCCATGATCTCCAGGGTCCGGTCCGCGGCCCTCGTGGTGGCCTTGCGATAGGTGCTCATGATCAGCGACGCGAGCTGGGCCGGTGGCCGTTCCTGCGCCTGCGGGGAAAGCACGAGCGACGTCAGGCCGCCGCCGGGGTTGACCGTCAAGGTGACCAGCCGGTCCGGGCTGCTCATGGTGACGACATTGTTCTCCAGATCGGCCTTCGCCTGTTCCGCCTTGGCGAGCAGAGCCGCACTGCGTTGTTCCTGTTCGCGCATCCACTCCTGCGGATCGCGCACCTGGCCACCGAATGGCACGGTCATTCCGAAACCCCCCTCGGGTCGTCGACTCGTCACAACCTAGCGGTCGGGGTCCAGCAGCGAAGCCAATCGCGTCACCAGCCGCGGACCGTCCACAGGGGACACGTTCACCCACGCCTGTCCGCCGCGTCCCTCGGACCGCGCCGCGCAGTACGCGCCGACGTCGGTGTCGAACCAGGTCAGCCCGCCCGCTCGGTGTGTCCGGCCGTCACGGCCCCGGGTCCGCACGGTGAACTGGCCGGCGCTGTAGACCGGCCGTGCCTGGATGGCGAGCACCTCGCGCAGCTGAGTGTCCGAAGCCGACGATCGTTGGCCGTCGCCGAAAAGCGGGTCGTCCAGCTCACCGTCGAAGCGCGCCGCGGGCAGGCTGATCCCGTAGCCGGGGCCTGGCCGCAGCTCCGGCAGGACGTCGACGATCGCGGCGAACACCTCGCCGTCGCCGATCCCGGAGAGGGCGATGGTCTGCTCGGGCTGGGTGGCCAGCACGCCGTGCCGCCCGCGCGCGGCCGCGACCGCGCGGAACGGGGCTTCGGCCGTCATGTCGGCCAGGGCTTCACATTCGACGTAGACCTCGGCACGCGCGAGCAGGTCCAATCGCGCTTCCAGGGCGGCGTCGAGCCGATCCCCGTCGTAAAGGCCTCGTTCGGCGAGGTTTTCGTAGACCGCGCCACGGATCTCGGCGCGTTCCGCTTCTGTGCCGCCGACGCTGCGGACGGACAGCGGCCACGGCGGAGCCGCGTGGCCGAGGTCGGACCAGAGGACGTCGAACGCCGAAGCGGAAACGCGGATCAAGACCGCCCCAGCTCGGGCGGCTTCCCGAACGAGATTCGCGGGGTCAGCGAATGCAGTGAGACGTCGCGATTGTTCATCACGTCGACGGCCTTGCGCCTGGCCTCCTCGGCCTCCGCGCGGCGCGCCTCCATCTCGTCGGCGAGCGCCGCGAGCGCCAGCAGGTTCCCGCCGGCGGCGGCGCCGCGGATCATCGCGCCCGGATCGAAGTCCACCGGCGGCGGCATGTCCGCGCGGGCTCGCGCCGCGACCTCGGCCTGTCCGGAGATCGCCCGCCCGAGCGCGGACGAGAGATCGGCGGACCAGGTCAGCCAGCCGGACGCCGTGGCCAGCACACCGCGGAGCGCGTCGCCCGCTTCCCCGCGCCAGTTCTCCTCGCTGCTGCCGATCAGCCCGGCCAGCTCGGAGGTCGCGTCGTGCATACGCCGCGCGAGCGCGTCCCAAGCGGCGCCGATACCGCCCGCCGCTTCGGGATCGTTGCCTGCCTCGACCTCAGCGGCCAGCGCCTCGTGGCTGTAGGCCTCGTACCGCGTGGCCGCGACCGGGACCTCGCGTCCCGGCGTCTCTCCTTCAGGCACGACAGTTCTCCTAAGGCAGCTTGGGTTCGGCCAGTCCCGCCACCGTCACCGCGCGCTCGCAGGCGAGCGGGGTGTCGGTGAAGTTCGTGTTGCTCACGTCGATCTGGACGCTCGCCTTCTCCCCCATGCCGAGCAGGACCGCGCAGGTCCCGTCGGCGGCCTTCTTGTCGGCGACCTTGAGCGCGTCCCGGTCGCCGATCTTGGTCTTGGTGGCGGTCTTGCGCGCGATCTCGAGGTCGGCCAGCCCGTTCCGTTCGTCCACGGTGATGGTGACGCCGAAGGTCGCGGGGACGGTCCAGTCGCAGGCGCGGGCGCCGTTGATCTCCTTCGGGACGCCGAGCACGTTCACCCCGGCGCTCGACCGCTCCACGGGGCCGAGCAGCGCACAGGGATCCAGCTTGGCGGGCGGAATGATGGCGGCGGTCGAACCGCCGACGGCCACTTGCTCAGTAGTCGGAACCCGCGCCTGGCCTGCGGACCCTTGCCCACAAGCGGACACTGTGATGAGGACAAGCGCACCGAGGACGCCGAAACCGGGGAGGCGGGGGCTCATGGGGTCAGCCGCCGACACAGTCCACATCCGCCGCCGCTTGTTCATCCTGACGGGTGTAGCGCGCCAATGCCTTCTCGATCCGGTTCTTGAGCGCCTCGAGTTCCTTGCCGAACGCCGTGAGCGCTTCGACCGCCGAGCCGTCGGCGCCGATCCCGTACTGCGCCATGAACCGGCCGACCTCGTCCGCGTATCCCCCGCCGAGGGGAACCGTGCGGCCGAGCACCTTGGCCTCGCGGACCATCTGGCCGACCACGTCCTGCAGGGCGGAGATCTTCACGTGGGCGTCGGCCGCCAGCTCCGGGGCGACCGCGAACCCGCTCAGATCGAACCTGGGTTTGGCGGTACTCACCTCGCTCATATGCGGTTACGCCTCTCCGTAGTCGAGCGACCTCGCATCGGAGCATACGACAAAACCCGGTGTCAGCGGGAGCACCCAAAAACGCGCTCACCTCACCCGATCGAGGTAAGGTCTCTGGTTGCACAGAGTCATCGACTGGGGTTGGCGGGGTTCCCCCCACGAGTTCGCCCGAGTTTGACACACTTCGTGGGAGGCTGACCGCTGCTCGGGGGACTACTCGAGTGAGGAAAAGCTGCCTTCAGCAGACCCAGCGGACATCCAGCCACGTGGCATCAGGAGGTCGAGTGACGTCGAGAATCCAGTCTGCGACGCCCGGCGAACAGCAGGGCGCGCAGGCAACCGGGCACGAGCCGTACCCCACGGCCGCCGGCTCGGTGAGCGGCCGCCAGAACGGCCGTGAAGGCAGGGCTGGTGGAAACACCGCGTCGCTGGACGAACTGCACGAGACGGCGCGGCGGATCGCCGCCAACGTCGAGCGGGTACTGGTCGGCAAACCCGAAGTCATCCGCATCGCGCTCGTGACCCTGCTCGCCGAAGGCCACCTCCTCGTCGAGGACGTCCCCGGGGTCGGCAAGACCTCGTTGGCGAAGGCGCTGGCCCGCTCGATCGACTGCACCGTGAGCCGGATCCAGTTCACCCCCGACCTGTTGCCCAGTGACGTCACCGGGGTGTCCATCTACAACCGGCAGAGCGGCGGGTTCGAATTCCGGCCCGGCCCGGTGTTCGCGAACATCGTGGTCGGCGACGAGATCAACCGCGCCTCGCCGAAGACGCAGTCGGCGCTGCTCGAATGCATGGAAGAGCACCAGGTCACCGTCGACACCTCGACGTACCACCTCGAAGAGCCGTTCATGGTGATCGCCACCCAGAACCCGATCGAGATGGAGGGCACCTACGCTCTGCCCGAGGCTCAGCGGGACCGGTTCACCGCGCGGGTGTCCATCGGCTACCCCGACCAGCAGGCCGAACTGGCCATGGTCGACGAGCACGCCGGGCACAACCCGCTGGCCGATCTCGAGCCGGTCTCCGACCGCGACTCGGTGCAGCGGCTGATCGAGACGGTGCGGTCGGTGCACATGTCGCCGGAGGTCCGCCGGTACGCCGTCGAACTGGTGTCGGCGACCCGGCAGGTGCCGGAGATCCGTCTCGGCGCGTCGCCGAGGGCGACCCTGCAGCTGGTCCGCGCCGCCCGTGCGCAGGCCGCGCTTTCGGGCCGCGAGTTCGTCGTCCCGGACGACCTGCACACGGTCGCGGTCCCGGTGCTGGCGCACCGCCTGGTGCTCACCACCGAGGCACACGCCGCCCGCCGTTCGGCCACCGACGTGGTCCGCGCGATCCTGCACCGCGTTCCCGTCCCGCAGGGCTCGAACCACCGCTGAGTAAAGGAAAACGGGGCCATGCTGCGTGCTCTGTCCGGCCTGACCACACGCGGCCGCTGCCTCCTCGCCGCCGGCGTCGCCGCCGCGGTGTGCTCGTTCGTGCTCAACGAACGGGACCTGCTGCGGGTCGCGGTGTTCGTCGTCGCCCTGCCGCTCCTGGTCGCCTTCTTCATCTCGGCGACCCGGCTGCGGCTGGGCGCGGCGCGCGCGCTGCGTCCGGAGCGGGTCTCGGTCGGCTCGCCCGGCGAGGTCCAGCTCGAACTCTGGCGTGACGGCAGGCTTCCGGCGGGGGAAGTGCTCCTCGAAGACGGCGTGCCCTACGCGCTGGGTTCACGGCCGCGGTTCGTCGTCGAACGGCTTCCCCACGACCGGCGCGTCGCGCTGCGGTACCCGCTGCAGCCGGTGCTGCGCGGGATCCAGCAGGTCGGCCCGCTGCGGGCGACGATCACCGACCCGTTCGGGCTGTGCGAGTTCGAACGGGAGCTGATCGGGCATTCGCGGCTGGTCGTCGTGCCGAAGGTGGCGAGCCTGTGGGGTCTCCCCAGCGGGGCGGGCATCGGCGCCGGTGACGACGGCAGCATCCGCCTGCACGCCGGGCAGGGCGAGGCCGACGTGATCGTGCGGCAGTACCGCCAGGGCGACGACCTGCGGAAGGTCCACTGGCGCTCGACCGCCCGCCGCGACGAGATCATGGTCCGCGTCGAGGAACGGCCGTGGCGCGGCGGCACCACAGTGCTGCTGGACCACCGCGCGGCCGCGCACCACGGCACCGGACCCGCCGCGAGCCTCGAATGGGCCGTCTCGTTCGCCGCCTCCGTGGGGTTGCACCTGCGGCGCTCCGGTCACCGCGTCCGGCTGATCACCGAACACGGCCAGACCCTGGCCGACACCCCCGGCGAGGGTGGCGAGCACTACGACAACGTCGTGCTCGACGTCCTCGCCGCGCTCCAGCCCGCGCACCAGCGCGACATCACCCTCGGCCACGACCCGGCCGAAGGACAGGAACTCATCGCCGTGCTCGGCACCGTCAGCAACGAATCCGTGCACGAGCTGTCCCGGTACCGTCCACGCGGCATCCGGAGCCTCGCCGTGCTGCTCGACACCCCCAGCTGGTCCTCGGGCGTCAACCGGCCTGACGCTCGTGCCGCCGCCACCGAGGAATCGGCGGCGCTGCTGCGCGCCGCGGGCTGGGGCGTCGTCATCGCCGGGCCCGGATCGCCCATGCCGCAGGTCTGGGCCGAGCTGTGCCAGACCGCCGCCCGCCGGGGCACGCTGATCGGAGGTGGCCTGTGACCACGACCGCGCCACCCCGCCAGCACACGCCGAAGCCCCGCCCGGAGGCGCCGCCGCCGGTCTGGACGAGCAGCGTGCTCGCACCGGTCGCCGCCGGCCTCGCCACCCTGTTCGCCTCGACCTCGCTCACCGGCGTCGTCAGCGGCTGGGCGTGGTTCGGCTACCTGCTGGTCGCGGTAGTCCTGATCGCCTCCACCGGACTCGCTTTGCGCTCGCTGCGCGCGCCGACCATCGTCGTCGGGCTGGCGCAGCTGCTGGTGCTGTTGTTCCTGATCACCGGGGCGTTCACCACCAGCGGGATCCTGAAGATCATCCCCGGCCCGGACGCGCTCGAAGAACTGCGAGGCGTGCTCGCCGCGTCGGCCGAACAGATCCGCGTCGGCCTGCCACCGGTCGAGGGAACGCCGCCGATCCTCTGCCTGATCACCATCGCGATCGGCCTGGTCGCGGTGCTGGTCGACACCCTCGCGGTGGCCGCCGCCGCGCCCGCCGCGACCGGCCTGGTGCTGCTGTGCGTCTACGCCGTGCCCGCCGCGCTGGCCGAGGACATGCTGCCGTGGTGGACGTTCCTGCTCGGCGCGGCCGCGTTCGCCGCACTGCTCGCCGTCGACGGCAACCACCGGCATCGCCGATGGCGCAACCGGGACGCGCCAGGACTGGGCAACTCGGCGAGCACGCTGTCCGCCCCCGTCGGCGTGGTGGCCGCCGCGATCGCGATGGGCCTGGTCATCGGAACGGCGGTCACCGGCATCGGCACGGTCGGCAGCCTCCCCGGCGGGACCGGGTCGGGCCGCGGCGGAGCGGGCGGATTCGGCGTCGAGCCGTTCACCCAGCTGCGCGGTCTGCTCGACCAGGGCGAGAACGTGGAGCTGTTCAAGGTCTACGGGATGGGCGCGGACAAGCGGCTGCTGCGCGCGTTCACCCTCGACACGTTCACCCCGAACAAGGGCTGGGGGCTGGCGCAGAACGGCCGCGCCCAGCAGGGTGTGCAGGCCAACCAGGGGCTCCCGCCCGCGCCGGGCGACGACGGCGCCGGACCCGCGCGCGAAATCCGGATCGAGCCCACGAACTGGGTCGACAACTGGCTACCGATCTACGGTGCGCCCCGGACGCTCACCGGACTCGCCGACAACTGGCTGTACGACCCGGTCGGCGGCGCCGTGTTCACCACGACCAAGCAGAACGCGCCCGCCTACACCGAGACGGCGTCGATCAAGGAACCCTCGAAGGAGGAGCTCCGGCTCGACGACGCTCAGCTCACCGAAGTACCGCCGCAGTTCATGCAGATCGATCGGGTCGATCCCCGAGTCGCGGCGAAGGCCAAGCAGCTGACGGAGAACGAGTCCAACAACTTCGACAAGGCACAGGCGATCTGGTCGTTCTTCACCGCGCAGAACGGCTTCGTGTACGACACCAAGACCGCCGACGTCAAAGACCCCGACGCGCTCGCCGATTTCATCCTCAACGGCAAACGCGGGTTCTGTGAGCAGTTCGCGTCCGCGATGGCCGTGATGCTGCGGTCGGTCGGCATCCCTTCGCGGGTCGCCATCGGCTTCACCTCCGGCACACCGAAGGGCGATCACCTCTCGATCAGCTCCGAGGACGCCCACGCGTGGGTCGAGGTCTACTTCCAGCAGAAGGGCTGGGTCAGTTTCGACCCGACCCCGCTGGTCGACGGCCGCGCGGTCGTCCCGCCGTACCTGCAGACCGACACCAGCAGCTCCACCACCAACGACACCCAGGAAGTACCGACAGCTCCGGCGTCGAGCGCCCCCGCGACCGGCACCCCGCGCGACCCTGGCGCGGACCAGGGCGCGGGCGACACCGGCGCCCAGCAGGAGGAGGAGCCGCTGTGGCCCGCCATCATCGCCGGGCTGCTCGGCGGACTGGCGGCCGCGCTCACCGTGGTCGTGATCGTGCGCTCCCGCTTGCGATACCGGGCACTCATGCGCTCGACGCCGTCCCCCGACTCGCCCGCTCCGGTCCAGGAGAACGGCGGGTTCCTGGACAACCCGAACGTCGCGAACTGGCTGCCGCTGATCGCGATCGGGTTGTGGGTGGCGGCGTTCGCGTTCCTGGCGGCGTGGGTGTCGTGGTGGTTCGCGCTGGTCCTGGTGGTCGTCCTCGGCGGGCTGGGCACGCCGACGGCGATCCGGGAGATCAAACGACGGCTGCGGTTGCAGAAGATCGCGTCCCACTCCCCCGACGCGGCCGACGCGGCCTGGCGCGAACTGATGGACGAATGCGCGGACCGGGGCCTGCCGCTCTCGGACGGCGACACCGTGCGTGTGGCCGGCCGGAAGGTCGCCGAGAAACACCGTCTGGACGAGGAGGGCCGCTCCGGCCTGCGGACGCTCATCGGCGTCGTGGAGACGTCCTGGTACTCCGACCAGAAGGTGAGCGACGACGAACTGGGACCGGCCTTCGCCGAGGTTCGCAAGAGCCTGAAGCGGAACGCGCCCATGTCGTGGAAGGGCCGCCTGTTCCCGAGGTCCTTGAGGCGAGGCAAGTAAGACCTGGGCTCGCCCGCAAGGTCACCGGCACGGCCGCTTCCGTGAAGGCCTCCTTCCCTACCTTGAGAGCAGGGTCTCGGCAAAGTCGCATAACTGCTGGTCGGCTCCGCCGCTAGAGCGGGACAGGGCGAACGTGTCGTGGTGGCCCCGGCGGGAGCGGATTCACGCAAAAGGCCTCACCCGGCTTCTGACCGTCCACAAGGGACACCTTCCGAGTCAAATGTGCCCGGTTTGGGAGACTTGCACGGTTCCGAGAAGGGGTCGTGAGTGATCTGGGTCGTTCTAACCCTCATTATCACTCACGACCCCGCGTCGAAACGTACATAGCGGCATCAATCGGACATCCAATCGCCCAGTGGTGTCCCTTGTGGACAGTGAAACCTCTCCGGCGTCCAAAATCAGGCCTGCCCTACCTCGGCTCGCCCTTGATCCACCACCGATGCGTGCGGCCCGCGACAGTGCAGGAATAGTCGACCGACCAGCAAGATTTCGACTCCGCCGGGCCCTGCCCTGAAGGTAGGGAAGGAGGCCTTCACGGACAGGCCGAGCTGGGCCACGACAACGCGAACATGCCGACGAGGCAGCGCCCCGTCGGCATGTTCGCGTGTGTGAGAGCTATTGCTCCTCGAAGCGCTGGCGGAAGCGCTCTTCCATGCGCTGGGTGAACGAGCTTCGGCGCGGGGACGACTTGCCGCCGCCACCTCCGCCGGCACCCGGGCCACCGCTGTCCTTACCGCCTTCCGCTTCGGCTCCGTGCCGAATCGATGTGACGGCCATCATGACTCCGAAGAACATCACGAGGAACCCGAGCACGCTGATCACTGGGATCTCGGCGACCCGGATGTTGACCACCACGCCGAGCACCAACAGTGCGACGCCCACTACGAACAGGGCAACGCCCTGGATACGCCGTCGGCGGGCGGGGCGGCGCAACCGGGTGCCTCGCACCGTGGATGCGAACTTGGGGTCCTCGGCATAGAGCTCGCGCTCGATCTGATCGAGCAGCCGCTGCTCATGCTCGGAGAGTGGCATCTTTCCTCCTCCGGCACAGCTGTCGCGGGCGCCGGGCCGCGCAACGTCATGGACCCAACAGACAACCCCAGGCGGGGTGTCTCTGTCCAGGATACGAGCCCCGCGCTCGTCCGACTACCCGATCCCGTATCCAGAAGGGATCGAATTGGCCGAAACCACCCGACACGGCTCTCTCGAAGACACTTGAGCGGCCGATGTCACTGGTCACGAGGGGTAAGCAGTGACGCGGGCCGCACCGCGGCGGCACCGAACTTCGACCTCGCGACGTCGGCGGCCACTTCCGCGTCCCGCCAACGGGGTGCGGGTGAGTCGAAAAGCAGCTGCTCTCCATCACTCTCCGTGTGCAACCCCTCGACTCTTACGCCGATCAGGCGGACTGCGCCCGTCGGCGCGTGCTCGGTGAGGAGTTCGACGGCGGTGCGGTGGATATCGCGGGCCACATCCACTCCGACGGCGGTTGTCCTGGCCCGGGTGATCGTCTTGAAATCCGCGAACCGGACCTTGATCGACACCGTCCGCCCGCGCAGCCCCCGGCGGCGAAGGGTGGCGGCGACGCGTTCCGACAGCCGGAGCAGTTCCAGGCCGAGTGCCGAGCGGTCGTGGAGATCGACGTCGAAGGTCACTTCGGCACCGATCGACTTGTCGGGCGTCTCCGGCACGACCTCACGTTCGTCGTGCCCGTTCGCGAGCGCGTACAGATGGTCTCCCAGCGCCCGCCCGAGCGAGCGCCGCAGCCGGGACAGCGGCGCCGCGGCGACGTCGGCGATGGTGTCGAGGCCCTGCTGCCGCAACTGCTCCTCGGTGCGCTTCCCGACACCCCACAGCGCCGACACGGGCAACGGATGCAGGAACGCGAGCGTCTCGGCCGCCGGGACGACGACCATGCCGTCCGGTTTCGCCATCCCGGACGCCAGTTTCGCGACGAACTTGACCTTCGCGACGCCGACCGAGCAGCTGATGTCGAAATCGGCGGCCACCCGCTCCCGGATCCAGGCACCGAGCCGCGCGGGGGAGGAATCCAGCCGCTTGAGTGCCCCGCTGACATCGAGGAAGGCCTCGTCCAGGCTCAGCGGCTCCACCAGCGGCGTCAGTTCGCGAAAGATCCCCATGACCCCCTTCGACACCTCGCCGTAGAGCCCGGGTGTCGGGGTGATGCAGATCAGGTGCGGGCAGAGCCGCTTCGCGGTCGAGAACGGCATGGCCGACCGGACGCCGAACTCGCGCGCCGCGTAACTCGCGGCCGCCACGACCGACCTCGGACCGCCACCCGAGACCACCACCGGCTTGCCCGCCAATTCGGGACGCGTGCGCAGCTCACAGGACACGAAGAAGGCGTCCATGTCGACGTGCAGCAGGCCGCAACCGGTGTCGTCGGGCCAGGTGGTGGCCCCCGTCGTCACCCGGTAACGGGCCATCCCACCAGGCAGCTCGGCATTTCGTCCCACGGGCAGAACCTAGCCCGGACCACCGACAGTCTCGGGCCTTCATGTACTGGGGAAGATGTGAAGGTCGCCTTTCCTCGGCTGAGCCGAGGGAAGGGGGCCTTCACGCGCAGCCGCTGTGGCTGCTGGTGCTGGTGCTGGTGGGCCGCTTATGGCGATCATCAAGTCCGTGAAGGGCCCCTTCCCTACCCTGAAGGTAGTGAAGAAGGCCTTCACGGAACAGGCTTGGGCCTGACCTGGACGAGGGTGGTTCCGCGGGCATCGTCGCCCGGTCTCACACCTTGATCAACGGAAGATTCGGGACACTCAACGTCCCCGATCCTCCGTTGATCAAGCTCGCGCTCACTCACGACCGGTGGACCAGAGACCGAGCGGGCAAGTCCGGACGCTCAACGGCCGAAATCTTCCCCACC
This sequence comes from Amycolatopsis sp. NPDC039088, assembly GCF_055598845.1. Taxonomy (NCBI): domain Bacteria; kingdom Bacillati; phylum Actinomycetota; class Actinomycetes; order Pseudonocardiales; family Pseudonocardiaceae; genus Amycolatopsis; species Amycolatopsis sp. NPDC039088. The sequence goes on from NZ_JBVKAE010000029.1 coordinate 30,655, forward strand.
CGGACCGCCCCGGCAACCCGCCCAAGCTCCACACCAGTGGGTAAGCAAAATGCGAGCTCCGGCCTTGGGCCTGACCGGCATACCGCTCACGAGGCGAGGTTCAGGGGCGGCGGGCCAGGACGTGCAGCCGGCTGGAGATGTCCCGCAGCGGAGACACCGACGCGGCCGCCAGCTCGAACTCCGCCAGGTCCTCTTCCCGCACCCCTCCCGGCACGAAGTCCGCCACGACGCCGTCACCCTGCAGGGAGGTCACCTCGAGCCCCACCGCGACGAGCTGCGCCCGCAGCGCCTCGGCGTCGAAGCGCCGCAGCACGGTCTCCCGGCCGCCGCCCAGCACGCCGCTCTCGGACGCGAGCAGCTCGCGTGCCTCGCCGAGCCGTCCGGCCAGCGCGCGCTGCAGGATCGCGGCGTGGCGGTTCGCCACCAGCACCGAGACCGCGCCGCCGGGTTTGACCGCGGCGGCCAGCGCGGCGAGCACCGTCGCCGGATCGTCGACGACCTCGAGCAGGCCGTGCGCGAGCACCAGGTCGGCGGATCCGGCCGCGACGTGGGCGCCGAGCGCGTCGGAGTCGTCGGCGATCACCGTGATGCTGCCGGAGACGCCCTCCTCCTCGGCGCGGCGGCGCAGCGTCGCCAGCGCGTTGGGGTTCGGCTCGACGACGGTCACCAGGCAGCCCGCCGAAGCCAGCGGCACCGCCCAGCCGCCGCTGCCGCCGCCGACGTCGACGACGTTCGGCTGTTGCGCGCCTCGCGCCCGTGCGGCCTTGAGTTCTGCTTCGAGAACCCGGCGAACCGCGCCCGATCCCCGCGTGGCCACGGTGTCCGTCTTCATAAGCGCACAGGGTAATGCCCGCCTCCCGGCAGGCATTACCTGTGTAGTCCGATGCGGTCTTCGACACCTTGCCGGGGAGCCACCCCGCCGAAGGCCCGTAGGCTGTATCGAGTGCACACGGTCGCTGTACTCAGCCTGAAGGGTGGCGTCGGTAAAACGACGGTCGCCCTCGGTGTCGCGTCCGCCGCCCTGCGCCGGGGCGCGCGGACCCTCGTGGCCGACCTGGACCCGCAGGGCAACGCCACCACCTCGCTGGATCCGCCCCTCACCGACCGCACGCTGGCCGACGTCCTCGAGACACCGACGCGTCCGGTGCTCGAACGCGCGATCGCGCCCAGCGTGTGGAGCGACCGGATCGACGTCCTCGTCGGCGCCGAAGAGCTGGAGATGCTCAACGAGCCCGACGCCGACAGCCGGCGGCTGGAGAATCTGTCCCGCGCGCTCGACGAACTGCACACCAACCCGTTGCGCGAGGAACCCTACGAACTGGTGATCCTCGACTGCCCGCCGTCGCTCGGCAGGCTGACCCGCTCGGCGCTGGTGGCCGCGGACAGCGCCCTGATCGTCACCGAGCCGACGATGTACGCCGTCTCCGGTGCCCGCCGCGCGCTCGAAGCGATCGAGAAGATCCGCGAGGAGCAGAACCCGGGACTGCGGCCGATCGGCGTCGTGGTCAACAAGCTCCGCGTGCGCTCCTACGAGCACCAGTTCCGGGTGGCCGAACTGCGGGAGAACTTCGGGCCGCTGGTGATGCCGACGGCCATCCCGGACCGGCTCGCCGTGCAGCAGGCACAGGGCGCGTGCAGCCCGATCCACGAATGGCATTCCCCCGGCGCCCAGGAGATCGCGCTCACCTTCAACATGGTGCTGGCCAAGGTCCTCCGCTCGAACCGCGCCGGACGGCATCGCGTCCGCGGCGACGAGCCGGAGCCCACCGAAGAGCCCGCCAAGCTGAGCGACACCGGCACGGGTTAGCGCCGATGCCCGAAGGCGACACCGTCTTCCTCGCCGGCAAGGTCCTCGACAAGGCACTGGCCGGGAAGACACTGCGGCGAGGTGAGTTCAGGGTCCCTCGGCTGGCCACGGCGGATCTCGCCGGGCGGGAGGTGCTCGGCGTCGGCACGGTCGGCAAACACCTGCTGACGCGCTTCTCCGGCGACCTCACCCTGCACAGCCACCTGCGCATGGACGGCAAGTGGGCGGTCTATCCGGCGGGCGCTCGCTGGCGCCATCCGGCCCATCACGCGCGCGCCATCCTGGTGACCGAAGACGTCCAGGCGATCGGTTTCCGCGTGCACGACCTCGAACTCGTGCCCACCGGTGAAGAAGACCGCCTGGTCGGCCATCTCGGCCCGGATCTGCTCGATCCACAATGGACGGACGAGCTGGCGGAACGGGCGGCCGCCGCGCTGGCCGCGGATCCGGACCGCGAACTGGGTGACGCCCTGCTGGACCAGCGGATCATGGCCGGGATCGGGAACATGTACAAGGTCGAGATGTGTTTCCTGCTCGGCGTCACACCGTGGACCCCGGTTTCCGATGTCGACCCGGCGAAGACCGTCGCGCTCGGCCGCAAACTGCTGAAGGCGAACGCCTGGCACACCTCGCAGACCACCACCGGGGACCAGCGCCGCGGCCGCGAGCACTGGGTTTACGAGCGGACCAAGCAGGGCTGTTTCCGTTGCGGCGGACGGCTCCGGGTCGCCGCGCAGGGCACCGGCCACCAGGCGAGGCCGACCTGGTTTTGTCCCAAATGCCAGTCAGGGCCCGCTCCAGGCGGCTAAGCTGGCCTCGTGACGCTGTTCAAGCTCCCGCTCTACGGGGCCGACACCGAACGCGGCGACCTCGCTCCCTGAGCCGCCCGCTCCACTCACACGTCACCCTTCACCCACTTTTCAGGGAGCTTTCGTCATGCCCGGATTCCTCACGGGCGAGGCGCTGCGCGCGTTCGTGCACGCCCTGCCCAAGGTCGAACTCCACGTCCACCTCGTCGGTTCGGCGAGCCTGCCCACGGTGCTGGAACTGGCCAGGCGGCGCCCGTCCGCCGGGGTGCCGACAGAGCCCGACGCACTCGCCGAGTTCTTCACCTTCCGTGATTTCCCGCATTTCCTCCGCAACTACCTGGCGGTGACGTCGCTGGTGCGCGACGCCCGCGACGTCCACACGCTCGTCACCGGCCTGGCCGCCGATCTGGCCGCGCAGAACGCGCGCTACGCCGAGGTGACCGTGACGCCGTACAACCACCTCCTCGACGGGATGACGGGCGACGATCTGCTCACCGGTCTCGCCACCGGACGCGCCACGGCGAAGGCGGACCACGGGGTGGAACTGGCCTGGTGCTTCGACATCCCCGGCGAGAAGGGGGTGGTCGCCGGGCGCGAAACGGTCGTGTTCGCGCTCCGCGAACGCCCCGAAGGACTGGTGTCGTTCGGTCTCGGCGGACCGGAGGTCGGCGTCGGCCGCGCGCAGTTCGCGCCCTTCTTCACCCGGGCTCGCGAGGCGGGTTTGCGCAGCGTCCCGCACGCGGGCGAGACCACCGGGCCCGCCACCGTCTGGTCGGCGGTGCACGACCTCGGCGCCGAGCGGATCGGCCACGGCGTCAGCGCGTACACCGACCCGGCTCTTATGGAACACCTTGCTGCACAAGGGATTCCGCTGGAGGTCTGCCCGACCTCGAACATCCGGACAGGACAGTTCCCGTCGATCGCGGCCCATCCGATCCGCCGTCTGCTCGACCACGGCGTGGTGGTCACGCTCAACACCGACGACCCGCCGATGTTCGGTGCCACGCTCGACGGCGAGTACCTGGCCGTCGCCGAAACCCTCGGCCTCAACGCCACCGAAATCGCCCGGTTCGCGGAGAACGCCGTGCACGCGTCGTTCCTGGAACCGGCGGCCAAAGCCGTCCTGGTGACCGAGATCAAAGAAATCTTGTTGCAGGACCCCGAAGTCCTCGCCTAGCGTGGCGGTACACGAGAGAGGAGGTGGTCCAAAGTTGTATTCCAACAGGACTCGTGAGGTGACTGTCCGCTAGCGGACCGCACGCGTAGGACTTTTGAGCAGATACAACGCAAGTTGGAGCCACCTTCGGCTCGTCGTCTGCTTCGCGTGGTGCCTGATAGCGAATACCAGGCAGTCACCGGGCCCCCGAGGTTCCCGAGCACCGGTCCGGCTCGGGCCCGGCCGCCGATCCCGGCGTCCGGGAGACACCTCGGGGGTACCCTTATATCCGGGTTATGGCCCTTTTGCGGGCCCCGGAGGGACCACCCGTCGCGCTGGAGGACCGTCCGCCGCTGTTCTGTTCCCGTTCCGCCCCCGCGAACCCGGCAGACTGGATAGCCTGACGCCATGTTGAGGCCCGATTTCCCGATCATCACCCCGCGCCTTACCCTCCGTGCCTTCACCCCGGACGACCTCGACGGACTCAACTCCTTCCAGTCCCGCGCCGACGTCGCCCGTTATCTGTACTGGGGCCCGCGAAGCCGGGCCGAATCCGCCGCCGCGCTCGCGAAACGCGTCCACAGCAGCACCCTGTCCAAAGAAGGCCAGTTCCTGGCCGTGGCCGTCGAGCTGACCGAGACCGGGCAGCTGATCGGCGATCTGAACCTCGAATACCTCAGCAGCGAGCGACGGCAGGGCGAGGTCGGTTTCGTGTTCCATCCCGATCACCACGGCAAGGGGCTCGCCGCGGAGGCCGCGGTCGAACTGCTCCGGCTCGGCTTCGAAGACCTCGGACTGCACCGGATCATCGGCCGCTGTGACGGCCGCAACACCGCCTCCGCCGCGCTGATGGAACGCCTCGGGATGAAGAAGGAAGCTCATCTGCGGGAGAACGAGATCGTCAAGGGCGAGTGGTGTGACGAACTCGTCTTCGCGATGCTCGAAGACGAGTGGAAGGCGAGCCGCTAGCGGCGACCAGGCATGATGGGCGCGTGCTCTTCGACAAGATCGTCCGCCCCGCGCTGTACCGGGTCTCCGGCGGTGACCCCGAAACCGTGCACGAACGCACCATCGGCAGCCTCGCCAGGCTGAGCCGGGTCTCCCCCGCGCTCGCCGCGCTCGGCCGCGTCTACCGGACGGACGATCCGGTCACCTTCCTCGGGCTCCGCTTCCCGAACCGCGTCGGCCTCGCCGCCGGGATGGACAAGAACGGCCGCGCGCTGCACGCCTGGCCGTCACTCGGCTTCGGTTTCGTCGAAGTCGGCACGGTCACCCGGCATCCGCAGCCGGGCAACGACAAGCCACGGCTGTTCACCCTCGCCGAGACCGACGCGGTGATCAACCGGATGGGCTTCAACAACGAGGGCGCGGAAGCGCTCGCCGCCCGCCTCGCCGCGGGCGGGAAGCCGCCGGTGCCGCTCGGCGTCAGCATCGGCAAGTCCAAGGTGACCCCGCTCGACGAGGCCGTCGAGGACTACCGGTTCTCGCTGCGGGCGCTGTACCCGTACGCCGACTACTTCGCGATCAACGTCAGTTCGCCCAACACGCCGGGGCTGCGGGCGCTGCAGGACAAGACCGCGCTGGCCGAGCTGCTCGCCGAACTCCGGAAGACCTCGGCCGAGCTCGCGGGCGACGCCGCGCCGACGCCGGTGCTGGTGAAGGTCGCCCCCGACCTCACCGACGACGCACTCGCGGAACTGCTGGAGGTCTGCCTCGAACACGGTGTCGCCGGGCTGATCGCGACCAACACGACCCTGTCCCGCGAAGGGATCGCGCCGACCGAGGCCGCCATCGGCGAGCAGGCGGGCGGGCTTTCCGGCCGCCCGCTCACCGCGCGGGCGGTCGAGGTGGTGCGGTTCGTGCACGGCGAAACCGGCGGCGAGCTGCCGATCATCGGCGTCGGCGGTATCTTCGACGCCGGCGCCGCCGCCCGGATGCTCGACGCCGGCGCCGGTCTCGTCCAGCTCTACAGCGGTTTCGCCCTGCACGGCCCCGGTCTGGTCAAGCGGGTCGCCCGAGGTCTCGCGGCCCGGCCGTACTGACGAACCGCAGATAGGCCCGCCAGCACTGGTACCGCGTGAGCTCCGTCGCCGTCGCCGTGGCCGCCTGGTCACAGAGGACGGCCAGCGGCGTGTCCCCGTTCTCCAGCCGGATCCGGCCGAGAACGAACGGCGCGGGCAGGGCGGCGGCGAACGTGCCGAGGGCGGCGGGTGAGAGCCGCCAGCGCTCCCCCGACAGCATCGTGTGCTCGCCCGCGGCGCTCACCGGTACGACACCCGGCTGCGGCGGTTCGGTCGGCAGCAACAGCATCCGATAGCCCTCGCCGGTCTTGACCAGCCCGGAGAACCGCGCCCCCGCGGCGACCAGCCGCTCGTTCAGCGGCTGCCCGCGCAGATGCGCGCCGAACACCACGAGATCCGCTCCCGGTGCGGGATAAGGGAAATCGGCCTGTTCGTCGGTGAGGACGGCGGCGAGGTCGATGGCGACCTGGTCGTCGAACGGCCGCACCACCACCGACACCCCGTACGGCCCGAGATCCGACGGAGACGACGGCACCGTGACCGCGCCGAGGTCGAGCAGGTTGACGAACGCCGTGAACCGCTCCAGCCGTTTGGCGACCCCGTCCGGGTCGGACAGTGCCTCGGCGACCTCGGGATGGTCCGCGACGGTCGGCAGGACCAGGGCGTCGTACTCCGACAGTGTCCGGAGCGCGAGCATCCCGGCCTCGGCGACCCGCTGCTTGTCGGCGGTGAAGCCCTCGTCGTGGATCAGTTCGCCCACCGACAGCAGGGCCGACACCTCCACCGTCTCCACGATGGCGCCGGACGCGCGCAGCGCCGAAACCGCGCCGAGGAAGGCGGAACGGGACTGCAGCGAAAGGCAGGTGAGCGTTTCGGAACCGGGAATGGCTACCCGAGGCCGGTCCCCCGCGCCGAGCCGGACGTCGGACGGCCAGTCGCGCGCCAGCGGGTCGATCCCGTCGGGGCCGGTCATCAGGCCCAGCGCGCGCTGCCCCAGTGTCAGGCTGCGCGCGAACAAGGCCACGCTGTCACCGGAAGCGACGACGCCGGTCTTGGGCACCAGGCCTGCTGTCGGCTTCATCCCGACGATCCCGTTGAGCGACGCGGGTATCCGGCCCGCTCCCGCGGCGTCCGTGCCGACCGCCAGATCGACCAGGCCGAGTGCCACGGCCACCGCCGCGCCACTGCTCGCGCTGCCGGAGACCCGGGCGGTGTTCAGCGCGGCGCTCACCGCGCCGTACGGGCTGTGGGTGTTTTCGAGATCGCTGCCGAACCGGTCGCAGTTGGTCTTGCCGAGGACCACCGCTCCCGCGGCGGTCAGCCGGGACACCGAGGTGGCGCCGACACAGCAGACGTCCTCCCCCGCGGTGGGAAGACCGGCGACGTCGATGACGTCGGCGACCGCCAGCAGGGTTCCGGCGAGCGGGAGGTCTGCGCCGGCGCGGAGGCGTTCATCGACCGCCTTCGCGTCCACGAGGGCGTCTTCCAGGGGACGGAGGGTGATCCAGACGTCGGGCCGGTCGACCTCGGTGATCCGGTCGTAGGCCGCTTTGACGCGCTGGTAAGAGCTGGGAGGCGGGGTCGGGATCGGATCTGGTTCCGGGGGTAGCGTCGTCACTGGGCGTCCTTTCCTCGGTGGGGACGAGAAAGACCACTGCGCGAGATCCACTGTGTCCGGTCCGCCACCCTGGAACGCCCGCTCACGCGGGCTGGGTTCAGGCCCGAGCTGGGAAAAGCACTGCGTGCATGAGAGAAACGGTAGGCATCGCGCGTTTCCGCCACCAGCGGATTCGGGTTACGCGAGCGTTTCGGTATCGCACAGTGAGCGAGTCGTTACGCAATGGAGTATTAGCGACGACGAATGAGACGATTGTCCAGGAAAGCGCCTGCTCAGACGCTACCGACTCGCGGTGCACGACGTGATCAGACGGACATCACCGAGATCTCCGTTCAATCACGCGTGTCGTCCGTCTGATCACGCGTGTCGCGGGTTCAGGAGAGTTCGCGCAGCGCCATAGCCAGGCCGGCGAGCTTGTCGGTCGCGTCGGAGAGCGACTCCTTGGACGACGTCATGCCGTCCGAACTCGCGGCGACGGTGTGCCCGGCGGCCGCGACGAGACCGCCGTAGCCGTCGAGGCCGTCGTCGAGCTGCTCGCGCAGTTGCTTGATGGCGGCGTCGAGGGCGCCCCGTTCCCGCTCGGGCGCGGCGTCCCGGCCGCGTTCGATGGCCTGGATCCGGCTCGCCAGGCCACGCAGGGCCTGCGCGGCCTCCGCGGCGGTGGTCCGGGCGTCCGCCACGGCGATCTCCGAGACCGGCATGGTGCCGAGCGACGTCGGCTGCGAAAGCTGGCGAAGCAGCTCCGCCAGCGACGCCTCGCTCTCGACGAGGCGCTCCATCGGCTCCCGCGCGACGGAACGCGCCGGGGGCAGCGGAGGCGGAGCGGCGGGCGCGGCGGGCAGCACGGTGCGGTTGAGCGTCCGCAGCCGCAGTCCCGACCGGACGCCGAAAGTGCCGAAGACGATGGTGAACGCGCTGCCCGCGATGGCCTGGAAGACGTCGGCCTGGCCGTCCTTCAGCAGGCCGGTGCCCGCGACGACGGCGAACAGTCCACAAAGGATGGTGAGGAGGAACCAGAAGGTCATCGCGCGCGAGGTGCGGCGCTTGCGGCGCTCCAGTTTGGCGGCCGGTTCGTTCCAGCGGGCCCATTTGGCCTTCGCGTCGGCGACGACCGGGATCTGGCCCGCCGCCAGCGTTGTCAGCTGCTGCGAGATCTTCGGCATGGCGGGCATCGGCGGCATCTGCGGCCTGCTCCGCGGCGGCTGAACCGGCCGCGGGGGCTGGGCCGCCGTCGGCGCGGACGGCCGGGAGCCCTGCTCGGAGGGTGGGATGTAGCGCTGCAGCTTCTCCTGCGCGCGCTGGGCGTAGTCGGGCAGCTTTTCGATGTGCTTCTCAAGCTTGGCGGTGAACTCCCCGAAGTCCTTGCGCCTGCCCTGCCCCATTTGCCCTCGCCCCTGTCTTCGGTGAGTCCGGTCCCGCGTCCCCGCGAGGACGCGGGACCGGCTCTAGGTGGTGTGTCAGGCGGGGTTCTTGCCCTGTTCGGCCTGAACCCGTGCCTGGATCTCCCGCTGGATGTCCGCACCGCTCGACGCCTTCGGCGCGGCGGCCGCGGTCTTGCCGTCGGTCACCTGCGCGACGGAGTCACCCTTCATGGAAGCGCGAATCTGCTCCAACCGCGAGTGTCCCGCGAGCTGCGTCGTCGAGGCCTGGACTTCCATCATCCGGCCCTGAACGGAGTTCTGGGCGAGTTCGGCAGAGCCGAGCGCGGTGGTGTACCGCTTCTCGATCTTGTCGCGAACGTCTTCCAGCGACGGGGTGTTGCCCGGCGCGGCCAGCTGGCTCATCTGGTTCAGCGAAGCGGAAACCTGCTCCTGCATCTTCGCCTGCTCCAGCTGCGAAAGCAGCTTGGTGCGCTCGGCCAGCTTCTGCTGCAACATGGTCGCGTTGCGCTCGACGGCCTTCTTCGCCTGCTCCGCAGCCTGAAGCGACTGGTCGTGCAGGGTCTTCAGGTCCTCGATGCTCTGCTCGGCGGTGACGAGCTGCGCGGCGAAGCTCTCCGCCGCGTTCTCGAACTCGGTCGCCTTCTGCTCGTCGCCCTTGGCGCGCGCCTCGTCGGCGAGCACCAGCGCCTGGCGGGTCGAAGCCTGAAGCTTCTCCACGTCGCCGAGCTGGCGGTTCAGCTTCATCTCCAGCTGACGCTGGTTACCGATCACCGAGGCGGCCTGCTGGGTCAGCGCCTGGTGATTGCGCTGCGCCTCCTCGATGGCCTGCTGGATCTGTACCTTCGGGTCGGCGTGCTCGTCGATCTTCGACGAGAACGCCGCCATCATGTACTTCCAGAACTTCACGAACGGGTTGGCCATCTCCTCCGCCTGCCTTCTCGCATCCCACGGGCTGTTACCTCGAGGTGGGGCGTCCCCTCTGTGATGTTGCAACGTCCCGACCCCGGCGTTGAGTTCCATCGTGTCAGGTCGTCGTCCCGCGTTCCAGGTGACCCCGACGGAATTCAGGGATACCCCTGACTGTGATGTCCACGACCTTTCGGGTTCACCGGGTGGTGACCGTGGGTGAAAACGGGCGGGTTCAGTGCCGCAGGGCGGTCGCTTGTTCCATACGTGACAACTTCTCGGGGTTGCGCACGACGTAGAGCCCGCTGATGAGGCCGTCGTCGAAACGCATCGCCACGACGGTGTCGACCTCGCCGTCGAGGCGGAGGATCAGCGCGGGATGGCCGTTGACCTGCGCCGGGCGCAGCGTCGCCGCGCCGGCCTTGACCAGGGTGCTCGCGGCCAGCAGCGAGGCGACCCGTTCGGCACCCACGACAGGGGTCAGCACGGCCTGCGGGCGTCGCGCGGCGACGTGGGCCCGGGCCCGGTGGGCGATCTGGTGCACCGCGGCCGGGGTCTTGCCGACGGCTTCGGCGATCTCGTCGTAGGCCACGTCGAACACCTCACGCAGTATGAAGACCGCGCGTTCGGTCGGCCCGAGGGTCTCCAGCACCAGCAGCATCGCCATCGAGACGCTGTCGGCCAGTTCCACGTCTTCGGCGACGTCGGGAGTGGTGAGCAGCGGTTCGGGCAGCCCGGGGCAGACGTAGGACTCTTTTCGGCGACCGAGCGTGCGCAGCCTGCCGAGTGCCTGCCGGGTCGCGATGCGCACCAGGTAGGCCCGCGGGTTCTCCACGGTGCCGAGGTCGACGCCCGACCACCGCAGCCAGGTCTCCTGGAGGACGTCCTCCGCGTCGGCGGCCGAGCCGAGCATTTCGTAGGCGATGGTGAACAGCAGGTTCCGGTGGGCGACGAACGCCTCCGTGGCGGTGTCGGGCATGGACGGTTCCTGTTCTCGGCGACGCTGTCCCCACCAGACGCGGCGTCCCCTCGATTTCTGACACGTCGGGGCCGTGGCGCTCGTCACGTCCCGGTGCTGTCAGCGGCGCCGGGCCACCGGCGTCTGGTGGTCGTCCGGTTCAGCACACGACCACGAAAGCAGGACGAGATCATGGATCCCCGTTTCGATCTGAACAGCGACGAGCTCGGCGCCAAGCTCGGCAAGCGGTTCGCCGGCGTCAGCGTGGCCATCAAGGGTTCGACCCTGCCGAAGGCCACCCAGGAACTGGTGTCGCTGCGGGCCAGCCAGATCAACGGCTGCGGGTTCTGCGTCGACGCCCACGCCAAGGACCTGGCGGCCGCCGGTGAACCCGCGGTCCGGGTCAACCTGGTCGCCGCCTGGCGCGAGTCGACGGTGTTCACCGAGGCCGAGCAAGCCGCACTGGCGCTCGCGGAGGAAGGCAGCAGGCTCGCCGACGCGCACCAGGGCGTGTCCGACGAGACGTGGGCCCAGGTGCGGAAGCACTACGACGACGATCAGATCGCCGCGTTGATCTACCTGGTCGCGATGATCAACGCCGCCAACCGGCTGCTGGTGATCACGCACACCAAGGGTGGCGCCTACCAGGCGGGCACGTTCGACAACGCCGCGCAATGACGGGAAAGGCCCCAGGCGGACTGCCTGGGGCCTTTTTCCGTTCACAACCTCGCTAAGCGGCGACCATCTTCGGTGCGGCGATGGTCGTCCGCAGTGCGGGACTCATCCTCGGCGGCGGCGAGATCCGCAGATCGGCCAGATCGTTGCCGATCAGTTCGGATACCAGGCGGCCTCCTTCGAGCCCACCCGCCGCGGCTTCGGCGCCCTCGCGCTCCTGAGCGCGTCGCTTCCCTGCTTCGACCTTCTCGTCCACCGGGGCGACCTCGACGTTGTCCATCGCCGAGACGTCCGCCGCGACCTTGTGCAGGAGTTCGCCCAGCGGAAGGTCCAAGGCCTCGCAAATGGACGCCAGCAGCTCGCTGGACGCCTCCTTCTGCCCGCGCTCGACCTCCGAGAGGTAGCCGAGGCTCACCCTGGCGGCGCGGGAGATGTCCCGCAGGGTTCGACGCTGGTTCGTGCGGGCGTGTCGGAGCCGGTCGCCGATCGCCTCGCGCAACAGCACGGTCATCACGCGCCTCCCTTCCAGGACTGACTGTCCCCTACGTTACCCAGTGCGGTGCCCCGGGCGCAGGTGTTGACACGGCAATACGCCAAGGGCGAACGCGGAGATCACGTGAGATGTTCCCCCAGCAGGGCGAACGCCCCGCGGACGGCACCGGCCCTGACCGAGCCTCGATCACCGCTCAAGTCCAGCGTACGGACGGTGAGCACGCCCGGACCGGCGAGGCCGACGTGGACGGTGCCGGGTGCGACACCGTCCTGTCCCGCCGGGCCCGCGACCCCGGTGAGGCCGAGGCCCCAGGTGGCGCCGCAGCGCTCCATCGCCCCGGTGGCCAATTGCGCCGCGACCTCGGGATGAACAGCGCCGCGGGCGGCGAGGAGGTCCTCGTCCACCCCGGCGAGCGAAGCCTTGAGATCGGTGGCGTAGACGATCAGGCCGCCCCGGACGACGGCACTCGATCCGGGGATCTCGGTCAGCGTCGCGCAGACCAGCCCGGCGGTCAGCGACTCGGCGGTCGCCACCGTCTCCCCACGCTCGATCAGGTGAGTGACCAACATCTCACCGGTTGTCACGACGCGGTGCCCGTCGCACGCTGTCCGGCGGCCCGCAGCCGCACCGCGCGCACGACGTAGTCGAGGCCGGTCACGACGGTCAGGATCAGCGCCAGCCCCATCAGCACCCAGCGGACCGGTTCGGCGGTGGCAGGCAGGGGCAGCAGGTACGCGGTGATGGCCGCGACCTGGGTGAGTGTCTTGGCCTTGCCGCCCCGGCTGGCCGGGATGACGCCGTGGCGGATCACCCAGAACCGCAGCAGCGTCACGCCGATCTCGCGGATCGCGATGACGATGGTGACCCACCAGCCCAGTTCGCCCAGCACGCTCAGCCCGATCAGCGCGGCGCCGATCAGCGCCTTGTCCGCGATCGGGTCGGCGATCTTGCCGAAATCGGTGATCAGCCCGTACTTGCGCGCGACCCAGCCGTCGACCTGGTCGGTGAAGGACGCGATCGCGAACAGCGCGGTGGCCATCGAGCGCCAGAAGGTGTCGTCCCCGTCGCCCGCGAACAGCGCCATCACGAACAACGGCACCAGTACCAGCCGCGACATCGTGAGCAGGTTCGCCAGGTTCAGCGTCGGGACCGGAGTGACCTCGGGGACCCGGGCGTGCTCACCGCCCGTTCCCTCACCGGCTCCGGCGTCGCTCGGGGCGGCATTCACCGGTCGGCCTCGGGCGGGGCGGGCCGCACGATCAGGTCGACGCCCTCGGAGTCGACGACCTCGCAGCGCACGAAGTCACCGACCGCCAGCGAGGGCAGGTCGTCCGTCTCGATCAGGACGCATTCGCCGTCGACCTCGGGGGCCTGGTGCGCGGCGCGGCCGATCGGGTCCTCGCCGTCCTCGGCCTGCTCGATCAGCACGTCGACGAAGTCGCCGATCCGCTCCTCGGCCCGCTGCGAGGTCAGCTCCTCGACCAGCGCGGAGATCCGCGAAACCCGCTCGGCGACCACGGATTCGTCGAGTTTGCCGTCGAAGGTCTCGGCCTCGGTGCCGTCCTCGTCCGAGTAGCCGAAGACGCCGACCGCGTCCAGCCGCGCGCCGGTCAGGAAACGCTCCAGCTCGGCGACGTCCTCCTCGGTCTCGCCGGGGAACCCGACGATGACGTTGGTGCGGATACCGGCGGCGGGCGAGTACTCCCGGATCTGCTCGCACAGCGCGAGGAAGGAGTCCGTGGAGCCGAAGCGGCGCATACGGCGCAGCACGGTCTCGCTGGAGTGCTGGAAGGACAGGTCGAAGTAGTCGGCGACGCCCGGTGTGGTCGCGATGGCCTTGACCAGGCCGGGCCGCGTCTCGGCGGGCTGCAGGTACGAGACGCGGACGCGCTCGATACCGGGCACCGCGGCCAGGCGCGGGACCAGCAGCTCCAGCGCGCGGGCGCCGTCACGGCCGAAGTCCTTGCCGTAGGAGGTGGAGTTCTCCGAGACGAGGAAGACCTCTTTCACGCCGTTCTCCGCGAGCCACATCGCCTCGGCGACGATCTCGTCCGGCTGCCGGGACACGAAGGAACCCCGGAACGACGGGATCGCGCAGAACGAGCAGCGGCGGTCGCAGCCGGAGGCGATCTTCAGCGCGGCCACCGGGGAGTCGTCGAGCCGGGTCCGCAGCACCCGCGGGCCCCAGCCGTGCTGCGCGTGGCCCGGCACCTCGACCGACTCGGCGGCCGTCGGACGCTGGACCGGGCTGATCGGCAGCAGCTTGCGGCGGTCGGACGGGGTGTGGGACTCGACCTTGCGGCCCGCCACGACGTCGTCGAGCCGCTCGGAGAGGTCCGCGTAGTGGTCGAAGCCGAGGACCGCGTCGGCCTCGGGCAGGTTCTCGGCCAGCTCGTTGCCGTAGCGCTCGGCCATGCAGCCGACGGCGACGACCTTCTTGCCGGTGTCGGACGCGGCGAGCAGGGTGTCGACCGAATCCTTCTTGGCGGACTCGACGAAGCCGCAGGTGTTGACGACCACGACGTCGGAGTCTTCGGGCTCGGCGGTGAGCTCCCAGCCGCCCGCCGCCAGCCGTCCGGCGAGTTCCTCGGAATCGACCTCGTTGCGGGCACAACCGAGGGTCAGCAAGGACACGCGACGGGTGGCGACAGGATCAGTGGTGGGAGAAGGCACGTGCCTTAGGGTAGCTGGCCTGCTCTCGGGGTCGGCGATCGCTTGCTCGGGCGAGCCTCCGGCCGCGCGCGGCCTCGTGGATGGCTTAATGGTGGATGTGTCCTCAGACCCCCTACTTCGCCGCCGCCCCACCGTTCGCCGCGCGCGGATCGCGGACGTCCGCAAGATCAAGGCGCTGGTCGACTCCGACGCGGGGACGGTGCTGCTGGAGAAGGAACTCGTCACCCTCTACGAGAGCGTCCAGGAGTTCTGGGTGGTCGAAGACGGTGACGACGTGCTCGGCTGTGGCGCCCTCCACGTGCTGTGGGAGGACATCGGCGAGCTGCGCACCATCGCCGTCGACAAGGACTCCCGGGGCCGCGGCATCGGGCACGCGCTGGTGGGGCAGCTGATCGACTTCGCCAGGGAGATCGGGCTGAAGCGGCTGTTCGTGCTGACCTTCGAAACCCATTTCTTCGCCGGGCACGGCTTCGTCGAGATCGACGGCACCCCGGTGACCCAGGAGGTCTACGAGGAGATGCGGCGCTCGGCCGACCCGGGTGTCGCGGAGTTCCTCGACCTGCCGTACGTGAAGCCCAACACGCTGGGCAACAGCCGGATGCTGCTGGAGCTATAGCTTCGGGCGGCGAAGCGTTCTTCGGTATGAGGGAAAGGCGGGACATGGACACCTCGGTCACGGACCATCTGCTCAGCACGACGCGGGCGGTCCGGCGCAAACTCGACCTGGACCGGCCGGTCGAGCCGGAAGTGCTCGAAGAGTGCCTGCGGCTCGCGCTGCAGGCACCGACGCCGGGCAACCAGCAGGCGTGGCGCTGGCTCGTGGTGCGGGATCAGGGCGTCAAGGACCGGCTGTCGGACTTGTTCCGCCGGGTCGGGAAGGCGTACCTGGAAGCGAACGCGGCCGCGTTGGGGCAGGCGATCACCGAGCCGTCCGTGGCGCGGGCGTTCGCCTCGGGACAGCATCTGATCGACGTGATCGACCGGGTCCCGGTCTACGTCATCCCGTGTCTGACCGGCAGGCCGAGCGGGGACAACGCGGCCGACGCCGCGTTCTACGGCGGGATCTTCCCGGCGGTGTGGAACTTCCAGCTGGCGCTGCGCTCGCGCGGCCTCGGCTCGACGCTAACGACGTACCACGTGACCCACGAGGCGGAGGCGGCCGAGATCCTCGGCATCCCCTCCGACGTCACGCAGGTGGGGCTGCTGCCGGTGGCCTACACGACGGTGCCGGATTTCAAGCCCGCCGCGCGGGTGCCGCTGTCGGAGGTCGCGTACCTGGACGGGTGGGGCAACGCGCTCTAGGCGGTTTCAGGCGGATCAGCTGGTCTGTGTCTAAGCCTTCGACACCCGCAGGGTGACCTGGTCGCCCCCCGAACTCACGGCGACCAGGTCGACCCGGCAGGCGGCGAACTCGACGGACTGCCTGCCACCCCGTCCGGTGGAGGCGACTTCCGCCGTCGTCCGCTCGCCGCGTCCCGGTTCGGCCAGTGTCAACGCGACCACGGCCTCCCCTTCCCAGACGCAGACCATGCCCTGAGCGCACCGGGAGTCGGACACCAGCTGGGAGAACCGGATGCTGATGTCCTTCGACGCGACCTCGGCGGTTTCACCGGCCTTGAGGGTGATGGTCTCCCCCAGCTCTACGGTGCCCTTAGGTGGCCGAGCCTGCTCGGACGTCGGCGACGGCTGAGCGGCCGGTGCGGGCTGGGCCGCCGGCGGTTGTTCGCGCGCGACGGAGCTGCCGGCTCCGCAGGCGAGACCGGCCAGGGCGCAGAGGACGACGAGCAGCTTCTTGGGGTCCACACGTTCTGGACGTAACGGAGCCGCCGGTCCGTTGCATCGGGTTTCAGGTGATCTTTTCGACCAGGGCCCAGACGCCGGTGGACGGGTTGAGGTGGTGCTCGGAACCCGGCTCGACCTCGGATTTCTTCGCGCGCAGGACAGCGGCTTCGACCCCTTGTTCGTAGTCCGAGAACCTGAGCGCCGACTTGCTGAATCCCGGCACGTGTTTGACCAGGCGTTTCGCGACATCGCCGTAACACGGCAACGGCGCCGAGCAGTCCTCGAAATGCAGGAGCAGCCAGAACTCGAAACAAGGATTCGAGATCGCCAGAGTGACGCGGAGCCTGCGGGCCGCGGCCGCCGCCTTGCCGAGGTCGAACTCGTCGACATCGACCACACACCACACTTCGTCGTGCGTTCCCTCGGCACGGTCGCGCATGCCCGCCGCGTACCTGACCACCGCTTCCGGGTCACCTCGCTTCACCTTGATCTTGATCGTGACGGCAGGGTTCCGGCGAGCCCGCTTGAGGCCTTCGAAGTACGTGGGCTCAGTAGCCTCCGCACCGCAAACGACGAGGATCGACGTTCGCTGCTCCCGGAACGCCGGTCGTCTCCGTCCGCTGTTCTCCCTGCGGGTCATCTGCCGAGCACTGCCTCGGCGAAGTCACCCAGCACGGGAACAGCTCCATAGCTACCGGCGAGATAGCGACGTTCGGTGTTCTGGTCCTTGCGCGGCTTGAAGTCCGTGAGCGGATACAACTCGCTGGCGCCTTCGGCGTTCTTGTCGACGAACCAGATCTGGTCCCGCTCCAGCACGCTGTCGCCGAGCATGGTGCCGAGGAGGCTCGTGTCGTGCGTGGTGAAGATCAGCTGGGCGCCGCGTCGATTGATGTCGGGATCACGGAACAAACCGATCAGCTCGGCCACGAGTTTGGGGTGCAGGCTGGTGTCGATCTCGTCCACGACGAAGGTCCACCCGTTGTCCAGCACCGTCAACACGTTCGGCAGGAGCCCCAGCCAATTGTTCGTCCCGGCCGATTCCTCGAACAGGCTGAAGGGCTCGGCGCCCTTCCCGTGCTGGAGCCGCACCGAACGATAGGTACTGCCCTCTTCCTGCCGGACGACCATATCGGTGATCCCGGTGTCGGCGGCCCGCAGCAAAGCGATCAACCTCTCTTGGCTGTCCGGGTCCACGTCGAGGAAGTCGGTGACCCTGCGCTGCACTTCGAGCGGTTCCCACTGCCGGCGCCTGAGCGTGACCCACAGTCCTTGTTTGAACCAGCGATAGACCGGGTCCAGCGGGCCCAACTGCAGCCGGTCACAAACGCTGAGCAACAGGGCGTTCGGCTGGATCAACTCCTCCAGCACGGCGAATTTGCTCTTGAGGTCCGCCGTCGTACTCCCGAAACGCACGCCGCTTCCCTGCCGTTCGAAGACGACTCGCCGCCGCTTCTCCGGATAGGTATAGAGCCATTCCTCCGCCACCCGGCCGCCTGTCGTCTCGCCATTGATCCGAAATCCGTAGGTGTAGCGGACGGCGTCGAGCATCAACTCCACGACATAGGTCGACGGACGCCGGCCGTCGACGGAGCCCAGCCGAAAATGGCTGTTGTGGAAGGAAGTCCAGTAGCCCTCCACCAGATCCTTCATGCTGAAGAGCCCGTGGAGCAGGTTCGACTTGCCGGAAGCGTTCGCTCCGTAGATGGCGGCCACCGGGACGGCCGGACGGTCGTCCCCAGGCATGGCGGGCATCAAGAGCAGTTCCTGCTCGTCACGAAACGAGCGATGGTTGCCCAACCGGAAGCTGCGGAGCACTCTGGCCACCTCCCTGGCGAAGTCTCAGGCCATTCTGTACCAGTAAACCGCACAGAACGGCCCGAAGCATCATCCAGGGGCCAGGTCAGTCGTCGTCGGAGACGTCCCCGCCTCCTCCGTCCCCGCCGCCGCGGATCATGAACAGCACCGACTCCAGCTCCTCCGGCTTGATCAGCACGTCCCGCGCCTTGGACCCTTCCGACGGCCCGACGACGCCCCGGCTTTCCAGCAGGTCCATCAGGCGTCCGGCCTTGGCGAACCCGACCCGCAGCTTCCGCTGCAGCATCGACGTCGAGCCGAACTGCGAGGTGACGATCAGCTCGGCGGCCTGCAGCAGGACGTCGAGGTCGTCGCCGATGTCGGAGTCGATTTCCTTTTTCTCACCGGCCTTCGCCGCGGTGACGCCGTCCTGGTAGTCCGGCTGCGCCTGCTCCTTGGCGAAGTTCACCACCGCGGAGATCTCTTCGTCGCCGACGAAGGCGCCCTGGATGCGGACCGGTTTCCCGGCACCCATCGGCAGGTACAGGGCGTCACCCATACCGATGAGCTTCTCCGCGCCCGGCTGGTCGAGGATGACCCGCGAGTCGGTGAGCGACGAGGTCGCGAACGCCAGCCGCGAGGGCACGTTGGTCTTGATCAGGCCGGTCACGACGTCGACCGACGGGCGCTGGGTCGCCAGTACCAGGTGGATACCGGCGGCACGCGCCTTCTGGGTGATCCGGACGATCGCGTCCTCGACGTCGCGCGGGGCGGTCATCATCAGGTCGGCGAGCTCGTCGACGATCGCCATGATGTACGGGTACGGCTGGTAGACGCGCTCACTGCCCGGCGGCGCGGTGATCTCGCCCGAGCGCACCTTCTTGTTGTAGTCGTCGATGTGCCGGACCTTGTTGACCTGCATGTCCTGATATCGCTGCTCCATCTCCTCCACCAGCCAGGCCAGCGCCGCGGCGGCCTTCTTCGGCTGGGTGATGATGGGCGTGATCAGATGCGGGATGCCCTCGTACGGGGTCAGCTCGACCATCTTCGGGTCGATCAGGATCATCCGGCACTCGTCCGGCGTCGCCCGCGCGAGCAGCGACACCAGCATCGAGTTCACGAAGCTCGACTTACCGGAACCGGTGGACCCCGCCACCAGCAGGTGCGGCATCTTCGTCAGGTTCGCGGTGACGAAATGACCTTCGATGTCCTTGCCGAGGCCGATCACCATCGGATGGTTGTCCTTGACCGTCGACGGCGCGCGCAGCACGTCGCCGAGGCGCACCATCTCGCGGTCGGAGTTCGGCACCTCGATGCCGACCGCGGACTTGCCCGGGATCGGGGCGAGCAGCCGGACGTTGTCGGTCGCCACCGCGTAGGCGATGTTCTTGGTCAGCGCGGTGATCTTCTCGACCTTCACGCCGGGGCCGAGTTCGACCTCGTACCGGGTGACCGTCGGGCCCCGGGTGAACCCGGTGACCTGCGCGTCGACGTTGAACTGGTCCAGCACGCCGGTGATCGCCTCGATCATGGCGTCGTTGGCCTTACTGCGGGATTTCGGTGCGTCGCCGAGCTTCAGCAGGTCCGGCGGCGGGAGCTTGTAGTCGCCTTCCACGGTCCTGGTGACCGCCAGCGGCTGCTCGACCTTCTTGGGCTTCTTCTCCGGCACTTCGACCGGTTTGACAGCGGGCTTCGGCAGGCGCAGCGGCGTCGGCGGTTCGGCCAGCGCGGCTTCGATGTCGAGCTGCTCCCCCGTGTGGTCACCGGCGCCCTGGCGGCGCCGCGACGGCTTCCGCAGGCGGACCGACTTCGGATCGGCTTCGGTGACGGCGTCGCGTTCGTCGTGGATGGCTCGGCGTTCGGCCTCGGCCTCTTCGATCTCTTCGGGGTCGAGACCCCAGGTGCGCAGCCGGTGCGGGATCTCGCGGACCGGGGTCCCGGTGAACACCAGCGTGCCGAACAGCAACGCCAGCACCAGCAGCGGCACGGCGACCCAGGTGGTGACGCCCATGGTCAGCAGGCCGCCGGAGAACGCGCCGATCACGCCACCGGCGTACATCCGCCCGTCGTTGGTCTCCGGCAGCGCGGTGAAGATGTGCAGCAGGCCGAGCACGGACAGGATGACCAGGAGGGTGCCGATGACCATCCTCGGCCGGGCCTCCGGCATCGGTTCGGACCGCATCAGCGCGACGGCCACCACGATCAGGACCAGGGGCAGGGTCACCGCGCCCGCGCCGAGCAGCGAGCGGGTGGCGACCTCCACCCAGCCGCCGATCGGACCCGCGGCCCGCCACCAGACGCCGAACGCGATCACCAGCGCGAGCGCGATCAGCCCGAGCGCGAGACCATCGCGGCGGTGTTCGGGTTCGAGTTCACGGCTGCGGCCGACCGTCCTCGCCAGGGTGCCGAGCCCCTTGGCGAGCAGGTTCCAGGTGCCGCGGACGCCTTTGGCGAAGGTGCCGGAAGACTTCTTCCTGACCGCCGGACGCCGTGGAGCGGGCTTCCTCGCCGCCGTTGACCTGGGCTTCGCCGGGGTACGCGGCTTCCGCGCCGGCCCCTTGCTGCCGCCGCTTCGCGCCGTACTCCGTTTCCTGGTCGTCGACCCGCTAGCCATGCCTCCACGGTAACCGCACAGGCCCTTCAGCCCCGGGTGCCACTCGGAGCACATCCGGAACATTCGTCTCAGGTCACAGCTTGAGCGGCCATCCGGGTGAAAAGGGCTTCATGACATGCTCTGCCCCATGTTCGCGCTGCATCAGGATGAGAATTCGGCTCGCCGCGCCCCCGCCATCTGGCGCACGATGCTGAACATCGACCGGGGGCTGGTCAACGTCGTCGGCAAACTCACCGTGACCGGCGGTGTCCCGGCGGAACTGCGCCGGAAGCCGCTGCTCATGACGGCCAACCACATCGGCGTTTTCGACGCGTTCGTGCTGATGGCCGCGTGTAAACGAATCGGCATCAACCCGCGGTTCATGCTGGCGGGCGGCATCCTCGACGCACCCGTCATCGGCCCGGCATTGCGGGCCAGCGGCCACCTGCGGGTCGACCGCAAGCAGGCTACGACGGCCGTCGGCCAGTTCGCCGAAGCGACCGAGGCGTTGCGCACCACCCGCGATCCGCTCATCGTCTATCCCGAGGGCCGGATCAGCCACGATCCCGGCCTGTGGCCCGAACGCGGCAAGACCGGTGCCGCGCGGCTCGCGCTGGCGGCCGGGGTGCCGGTGATCCCGATCAGCCAGTGGGGCGCGCACGAGGCCGTCTATTGGGGGACGGAGACGGTCAACGGACCCGCCGACCTGGTGCCGCTCGCCAAGTCCGGGCTGAGCGCGCCGATGCGCCGCCCCCGCTTCCAGGTGCATTTCGGTGACCCCGTGGACCTGTCGGAGGTCGAGCCGGAGCGCCCGGGCGCCGGGGTGCGCGCGCACGCCAAGATCATGCAGGCGATCACCGACGGCCTGGTGCCGCTGCGGCGCGGCGAACTGGACAAGCCGCGCTTCCACGATCCGACGCGGCCGACCGACACGGTCAGTCCCTGGAAGAAGTACTGAGTTCCGGATCCTGAGACGGGTGCTCACCCTCGCCTAAGGTCGGCGGACGTGAGCACCCGCATCCTCGTCGTCTACTACAGCGCGACGGGCAACACCGCGAAACTGGCGTCGGCGCTGGCCGGCGGCGCACGCGAGGCCGACGCCGAAGTCCGTGTCCGCACGGTTCCCGAAACGGCCCCGCCCGGCGCCGTCGCGAGCAATCCGCGCTGGCAGGCGTGGGTGGACGCGGGCCCGCATCACGAGTTCGCGACCTTGGAAGACCTGGAATGGGCGGACGGTTTCGCGGCCGGCAGCCCGACCCGGTTCGGCGGCCCCGCCGCCCAGCTGAAGTCCTTTTTGGACAGCACCGGCGGCCTGTGGGCCAAGGGAAAGCTGGTGAACAAGGTCGCGACGTCGTTCACCACCGCGTCGACCGCGCACGGCGGGCTCGAATCGACGGTGCTGGCGACGAACAACATCTTCTACCACTGGGGCGCCATCGTCCTGCCGCTCGGCTACACCGACCCGCGGCTGCTCGAATCGGGCAACCCGTACGGCGGCTCGTTCGTCTCGCGCAAGTCCGCCGAACCCGACGGCCTCGCACTGGACGCCCTCCGCCTGCAGGGGCGCCGCCTCGCCACCGTCTCGCGCTATGTCGCCGACGGTCTTTTCAAGGACGGGTGAAGGGAACCGCGCGCCCGTCTCCCGCGTCGTAGTGCCGTCACACAGCGTCACGCTAGGGGAGGCGGCGGGATGACCGGCGGGTACGAGGTGGTCCTGGGGGCGATCGGAGCCGCGTCAGACGCGGCGAAACGGGCTTCGGACGACGTCGGGCAGGTGGATCTCGCGGCCGCGCTCGCGGGTGTCGCGACAGGCTTGCCCGGTGGCGTGTCCGGTGAAGCGGCCCGGCTGCTCGCGGACGCCTGGGGTCGCGCGGTTCCCGGCTGGGCGCAGAACGTCACCTCCTACGCGGCTCAGCTGGACGAAGCGGCCGGGCGGTACCGCTCGAACGAGCTGGAAGCGTCGCGGAATCTGCGCGCCACGGGAACTTCGGTCTGATGCTCACCTGGGGCGACGTGCGCCGGTGGGATCCGGCCGCGATCGGGAAGGTCTCCGACGCGCTCAACGACGGCTGCGGCCGGATCATCGCCGCCAACGACGACGTCGGGTCCATGGCCCGGTTTCCGGGCTGGTCCGGTAAGGCCGCTCTCGCCGCGTCGACGCGAGGCGAGTCGCTGGCGTCCACTTTGGAGCGACTGGTGGCCGAAGCGTCCGCGGTCCGGCGGGGTGCGCACGAGGTGCAGATCGCGCTGGACCGGATCGTGGCGTTCGTACGGGAGACCGACGAACTCGCGTCCCGGCACGGACTGACCATCGGCCAGGGCGGAGAGCTCACTTCTTCCGGTGGGCCTGCGGAACCGCGTGTGCTGACGGAACTCGCCGACCGGATCGAGCAGATCCTGCGCCGCGCCACCGACGTCGACGCCGACTTCGCGGCCATCATGCGGCGCGCCCTTCGAGGCGAGATCACCGAAGAGGGCGCCGGCACCCTCGCCCAGGCCGCCGACGTCGGAGCCGCGCAAAGCGGTCTGTCGATCATCGGCCCGCCGGAGCACGGGTCCCCCGGTGACAACAAGGCGTGGTGGGACAGCCTGTCGGACACCGCGAAAGTTGCTTTGCTGCAAGGAAACCCAGGGCTGGTCGGGAATCTCGACGGCATCCCGGCCGCCGACCGCGACGCCGCGAATCGCGCTGTCCTCGGCAGGGAGATCGAACGGCTCCAAGGCGATCCGAAGCTCAAGGGCCTGGAAGCCATCAGGGACCGGCTCGAGAACGCGGAACCCGGTAAACCGCGGGCGCTTCTGCTCGGGCTGGACACCAGCGGGGACGGCAAGGCGATCGTTTCGGCGGGAAATCCGGACACGGCGGCGAATGTGGCGACGTACGTACCCGGGACCGGGGCGGAGCTGAGGAAGCTCGGCGGCGATCTCAACCGCGCGGACAAGATGTGGGCCGTGGCGACGACCGCCGGCTCCCCTTCGACGGCCGTGATCACCTGGCTGGGTTACGACGCCCCGGACGGTCTCACCGACGCCGCGAGCGAGAAGTACGCCGATGGGGGCAAAGAAGCGTTGGCCGGATTCCAAGACGGCCTGCGGGAAACTCATCAAGGGGCGCCATCGCACAACACGGTGCTGGGACACAGCTACGGCACGACGGTCATCGGTCACGCCGCCCGCGATGGCGGCCTCGCCGCGGATGAACTCGTTTTCGTGGCGAGCCCGGGCGTCGGCGCGCACGACGTGAGCCAATTGCACCTCGATGGGGTGGATCCGGGCCGGATCGGCGGACATGTGCACGCGACGGTGGCCGAACACGACATGATCAATCTGGCCAATCTGGAGATCGCCGGGTACGACCTGGTACTCGGACAGGATCCGACCGACGCGGACTTCGGCGGGCGGGTGTTCACGTCGGCGCCGGGCACGGACGGGCTCGGCGGGTACAGCCAGGAGGCGCACAGTGAGTACTGGGAAGACAACAATCCCTCGCTACGGAACATCGGCCTGATCATCGCCGGAAAGCCGACGACATGAAATCGACGATCACCGAACAGCAGGCCCGCGACAAGGTCGAGCGCTACATCCAGGGCGCGTTCTCCGTGTTGCCCGCCCCTGCCGAGTTGAAGTTGTTCACCCGAAACCGCTCCGAGTGCACGGACCCCACCGACGACGGGCCGGAAGGCCGTTTCGAAATCTCCGCGACCTACGAGATCGTCGGCTTGGATTCCGCACAGTTCCCTGAACACTTCGCGGCGATCATCCACTGGTGGGAATCGAACGCCTTCAAGGTTCTGGCTGACGCTCGGCCGACAGATCAGTATCTTTTCGCGCGCCACACCGGCGATGCCTTCGACATGTCGGTTCAGGCGAACGATCTGGGCAAGTTCTACCTCGGCGCCACCTCACCGTGCGTCTGGCCGAACGGCACGCCCGAACCCCCAACACCCGAACAGCCGGCCGCCGCTCCCCCGGTACCGGAGCCGGTCCGCAAACCGCGCCGCGCCCCGGTGGACGACGAGGACTTCGCCCAGACCGACTGGACCGACGGCGGCACCTCCTTCTGACACCTGCCCAGCCGCTGGGAAAACCGTTCGCCCCGCTCCCACCCGGCCTCTACCCTCCGGCCGTGACCGCCGAACTCGCCGCCCCCGCCCGGCACGTCGCGCACCGCGGCCGGGGCATCCTGCTCATCCTGCTCGCCGCGCTCTTCTTCGGGACGTCGGGTGTGCTGGGCAAACCGGCGATGCAGGCGGGGCTGTCGCCGGAGCAGGTCGCGGCGATCCGCATCGGACTGTCGGCGATCGTGCTGCTCTGCCTGGTCGCGGTCTTCCGCCCGGCGCTACTGCGGGTGCGGAAACACGAGTGGCCGCTGCTGGTGGCGTACGGCTCGCTCGGGGTCGCCGGTGTCCAGCTCATGTACTTCCTCGCGGCGGGCCGGATCCCGGTCGGTATCGCGATCCTGCTCGAGTTCACCTCGCCGGTGCTGATCGCGTTGTGGGTGCGATTCGTGCGGCGGGTGCGGCTGCCGAGGGCGATGTGGACGGGTATCGCACTCGCGATGACCGGGCTGATCCTGGTCGCGCAGGTCTGGGAAGGCCTCAGCCTCGACGTCGTCGGGCTGCTCGCCGGACTGGGCGCGGCCGTCTGTTCGGCAGGCTATTTCCTGCTCGGCGAGCGCGGGGTCGCGAACCGGGATCCGCTCGGCATGGTCACCTGGGGGATGACGATCGGCGCGGTCCTGGTCTGCGCGGTCGCTCCACCGTGGACGATTCCGTGGGGTGTCGTCGCCGCGCCGACGGCTTTCGGGCCGTGGCATCCGCCGGTGTGGTCGCTGCTGGTCGCGCTCGTGCTGATCGCGACGGTGCTCGCCTACGCCACCGGAATGACGGCGCTGCGTCATCTCCCGGCGTCGGTGGCGAGCGTCGTGGGACTCGTGGAGCCGCTGATCGCGGCGGCCGCGGCATGGGTGCTGCTCGGCGAGGCACTCAGCTGGATCCAGGCCGTCGGCGCGGTGGTCCTGCTGACCGGCGCGTACATCGTCCAGTCGAACTCGAACGTGGTCCAGACGGACTCAACCCTGCTGGAAGCCCCGTAGATCGCTGATCTCCTGCTGCTGCGAACGCGCCGTCGTCGCGGCGAGGTCGCGGGCGTCTGGATTGCGGCCGTGCTGGGTTTCCGCCTCGGCGATACGGACACCCGCCTCCCGCTGCTTCTGCAGCCGCGAGACGAACTGGCGGTCGAAGTCCTTTCCGGACAGTCCGGCCAGTGCCGCCAGGTCGGCCGGGCTGATGTAGCCGTCGCGCTGGACGTGCTCGAGGTTCGGATCGTCCGGCGCGGGCTGGGCCCAGGACTCGATGAGCGCGGAAAGCCGCGCGATCTCCGGTTCGTGCGTGTCGATGATCCGCATCGCGAGCGCCTTCAGTTGCGCGTTCTCCGCGCGCGTTTCGGCCAGGGAAGCCAGATCCACGCCCTGCTGATGATGCGCGAGCGCCTGCCGGGCGAAGGCGACATCGGCGTCGTTGAACGGAACGGCCGCCTGCTGCGCCATCGGCGACGACGCCGGCGGCGCGGTCTGCGGCTGGGGTGCCTCGCCCGAGCAGCCGGTCAGCACGGCGGCCAGTGCGACGGCGGGCAGGAACCGGAGGACGGCGTGCGGCATCGAAGTGCTCCTCGGAACGCGCGGTGGAGGTGCCTAGGTTCGCAGAGTCCACATCGGTCCGTTCACCGGGGTTGCGCAAATACTTTTCCTCCGGGCTCCGCGGTGCGAGAATCCCGCGATCTGCCGCCACCCCGATAGGAGGCAACCCGCGAATGGACGCCGAAACCTCTCCAGAGCGGACCACCGAACGCGACGGTCTCCGCCCGGACCTGCGGCAACGCCACGTCCGGATGATCGCGCTCGGTGGCATCATCGGCGCGAGCCTGTTCATCGGCAGCGGCGCCGTCATCCACACCGTCGGCCCGGCGGCCGTCCTCTCCTACGCCATCGGCGGCCTGATCGTCGTACTGGTGATGCGGATGCTCGGTGAGATGGCGACGGCCGCGCCCTCCCAAGGCTCCTTCATGGAGTACGCGCGGACCTCGCTCGGTGGCTGGGCTGGTTTCACCGTCGGCTGGCTGTACTGGTACTTCTGGGTCGGCGTGGTCGCGTTCGAGGCCGTCGCCGGGGCGAAGATCCTGCAAGCCTGGATTCCCGTTGTGCCGCAATGGATCTTCTCGCTGGTGCTGATGCTGCTGCTGACCGCGACCAACCTCGCCTCGGCGCGTTCGTTCGGGGAGACGGAGTTCTGGCTCGCGTCGGTCAAAATCGCCACGATCGTGGTGTTCCTGGTCGTCGGCATCCTGTTCGTGCTCGGCCTCTGGCCAGGCGGTTCGTTCTCGGTCGGCAACATCGCGCAGGACGGTTTCCTCGCCAACGGCCCGTTCTCGGTGGTGCACGGTGTGGTGATCGTGATCTTCTCCTATTTCGGCGCGGAGATCGTCACCATCGCCGCCGCCGAATCCCGCGAACCCGAAGCGGCCGTACGCAAGGCGACGTCGTCGATCGTGTGGCGCGTGATCGTGTTCTACGTCGGTTCGGTGACGCTGCTGGTGATGATCACCGGCTGGCGCGACATCCCGACCACGACGAGCCCGTTCGCCGCCGCGTTCGGCCGGTTCGGCATCCCCGCGGCCGAGACCGTGGTCAGCGCGGTGGTGCTGACCGCCGTGCTGTCGGTGCTGAATTCCGGGCTGTACACCGCTTCCCGCATGCTGTTCGCGTTGCGCGGCAACGGCTGGGCGCCGAAATGGATCGCCGACACGAACCGGCGCGGGGTGCCGTGGAAGGCGATCCTGGTGTCCACTTCGGTCGGTTACGTCGCCGTGGTGATGAACTTCGTGTCCCCCGACAAGATCTTCTACTTCATCATCAACTCCGCCGGCGCGGTCGCGTTGTTCGTCTACGCGATCATCGCCGGGTCACAGCTGCGGATGCGGCGCCGCCTGGAAGCCGAGGCACCGGAACGGCTGAAGCTGCGCATGTGGGGCTACCCGTGGCTGAGCTGGCTCACTTTGGCCGGCACGCTGGCCGTGGTCGCGTCGATGCTGTTCGTGGACGCGGACACGCGGGCCCAGCTGTACCTGAGCTTGATCAGCCTCGCGGTGATCCTCGGCGTCTACTTCCTCCAGCGACGGCGATCCGGCTCGGCATCGTGAGTGGCGTGTCCTGAAGGCTCCCTATCCTTGCGTCTAGCGCCAGGGTCGCGGCAAAGTCGCGACCCTGGCCTGTGGGAGGAAGACGGTTCAGCCGTTGACGGGACCTCACCGCACCCCGGCCTGGATCAGCCCACTCTTGATTGTCCTTAAGGGACACTTCCCGGACTTTCCTGACTTGAGGCTTCCGGTGAGGGGTGGGCTGGGTTGGTCGTGAGTGGCGATTCGGGTTCTATTGAGGGGTAAGTCAAACGTGTCGTGGCGTGCGGCCGGTCGTGAAGTACATGAAGGTCCCCTTCCTTGCGCTAGGCGTCAGGGTCCCGGCAAAGTCGAGGTAGAGCTTGATCGAGCCGAGGTAGGGCAGGCCTGATTCTGGATGCCGCGGGGCTGCAGGTGTGGTTTCGGAGGAATGGTGTGAGTGGCGATTCGGGTGAGGGCTACTTGTGTCTTAGGTACCTGCCATCGGGCGGCACGCGTGATCCGACGGAGGGCACGCGTGAGTGAACGGAGAACACGCGACGAAATCTGCCGCTTCCGCCGTGTCATCCATCCAGTCACACGTGTCCTCCGTCTGATCACACGCGCCATCCATCCAGCCACGCGAAACCGTGCAAGATGTCCAAATCGGGCATTTTCGTCTCGAAAAGTGTCCCTTATGGACAGTCCGGACCCGGGTGAGGCCCCTTGTGTGGGCCCGCTCCCGCCGTGTCCACCACGACACGTTCGCCTTGACCCGCGCTAGCGATGCAGCCGACCAGCACTTATGCGACTTCGCCGGAACCCTGCGCTAGGCGCAAGGAAGGGGACCTTCATGTACTCCGGGAGGGCGTGACTCGCGTGCCTGGCCGCCGCACTCGGTGGTGCGGAGCACGCGAGTGCGGTGTCGCGTCACCCAGCCTGCCGGCTCGCCCACACCACGACATGTTTGCCTTACCCCTCAATAACCCGAATCGCCACTCACGACCCCATGTGGACAGTCGGGTCAGGCTGGTGGTCGCGGGTCGGTCGCCGTCGGGATGAGCCGCGCCTGAGCGACCGGCGAGGTCGCCCAAGCTCGCCACGACGACGGCCACGAGTGCGCGGCGTCGGGCTGTTCCACCCGCGCGCCGGTGAAGTCGGCGTCTTGGGCGAACTCGGCGTCGGCGAACGTGGTCGTCCCGCTGAACAGCGCGTCGGCGAAGGTCGCATGTGTGGGAAATGACGCGCCGCGGAAGTCGGTGTCGCCGGTGAAGTGCGCCCTTTCGAAGTTCACGGAGGGCGAGAACCGGGTCTGGCGGAAGTTTCCGCGGACGATCAGGCTGTCCTCGAGTTCGGCGCGCACGAGGAGGGTGTCCGCGAAGTCGGGTTCGACGAGCACCGCGTCCCGCAGTCCCAGCTCCTCGACCTCCCAGAACTCGAAGGGTCTGGCCTCCCCGGCAGGCCACCTGAAGTGCTGCGTAAGAAGCCTCTGCGCGGCGAGCCGGACTTCGAGTTCCTCCTCGTCTTCGACCGGGTACGCGAAAGGTTTGCGCAAGTAGGTGCAGATCAGCTCGACAACGTCTTGCCTGCCGTCGGGTTCTTCGCGCCCGTAACGGTCTAGGGCCGCGAAGCATTCGAGGCGCTCCGCGGCGTCCTCGCTGTCCATCAGCTCAAGGGCGTGTTCCCAACGGTCCAGCCTGAGTCCTTGATCCACCAACGCGGGCTGGATCCGCCGGTCGCGGCGGACGCCCTCGATGACCATCCGCACGAGATAGACCGCGCCGATCCCGAGTGCCACCCCCGCCAGCGCGCCTATGACGTGTACCCCCACCATGACCATCGTCGTCGCCATCCGGCGATTATGCGCGAGAAGGCCCCTTCACTCGACTGAGTAAAGGGGCCTTCTCGCGGATTACCGCTAAACGGGGATGACCGTCGGCACGATCATCGGACGGCGCCGGTAGGTGTCGGCGACCCAGCGGCCGACGACGCGGCGCACGGCCTGCGCGATGCGATGCGTGTCGGTGATGCCTTCGGCTTCGGTCCGCGCGAGCTCCATCTCCACCATCGGGAGCACGGCGTCGAGCGCCTTCGGATCGTCGGAGAACCCGCGACCGGACACGGTCGGCTTGGTCACCGCGCGACCGGTGCTGGTGTCCACGGCGACCGTGATCGCGATGAAGCCACCCTCACCGAGCACGAGCCTGTCGGACAGGGTCGACTCGCCGACGTCGCCGACCGACAGGCCGTCGACGTACACGTGCCCGACCTCGACCCGGCCGGTCCGCGAGGCCTTGCCGTCGACGAGGTCGACCACGACCCCGTCTTCGGCGATGACCACGTTCTCCGGCGCGACACCGGTGCGCACGGCCAGTTCACCGTTGGCGCGCAGGTGCTTCCACTCGCCGTGCACCGGCATGACGTTGCTGGGGCGCACCGCGTTGTACAGGTACAGCAGTTCGCCCGCCGACGCGTGGCCGGAGACGTGCACCTTGGCGTTGCCCTGGTGGACGACGTTCGCGCCGAGGCGGGTGAGGCCGTTGACGACGCCGAAGACTGCGGTCTCGTTGCCCGGGATCATCGAGCTGGCCAGCACGACGGTGTCACCCGCGCGGATCGAGATCTGCCGGTGCTCACCACGCGCCATGCGCGACAGCGCCGACAGCGGCTCGCCCTGCGAACCGGTCGACACGAACAGCACCTTGCTCTCGGGCAGGTCGCTGGCCTGGTCGAGGTTGACCAGGAGGCCGTCCGGCACGTTCAGCAGGCCGAGGTCGGCGGCGATGCCCATGTTCCGGACCATCGACCGGCCGACGAAGGCGACGCGGCGGCCGTGCCGCACGGCGGCGTCGAGCACCTGCTGGACGCGGTGCACGTGGCTCGCGAAACAGGCGACGATCACGCGCTGGCCGACCTTGCGGACGACGTCGTCGAGCACCGGGCCGATGTCGCGCTCCGGCATGACGAACCCGGGGACCTCGGCGTTGGTCGAGTCGACGCAGAACAGGTCCACGCCCTCGTCGCCGAGCCGGGAGAAGCCGGCGAGGTCGGTCAGCCGCCCGTCGAGCGGGAGCTGGTCGAGCTTGATGTCGCCGGTGTGCAGCACGACACCCGCCGGCGTGCGGATGGCGACCGCGAGCGCGTCCGGGATCGAGTGGTTGACCGCGAAGAACTCCAGGTCGAAGTCGCCGACCTTGCGTCGCTCGCCCTCGCGGACCTCGATCAGGTTCGGCCGCTGGCGGTGCTCCTTGGCCTTGGCCGCGAGCAGCGCGTTCGTGAACCGCGAACCGTAGATCTTGAGGTCCGGGACGAGCCGCAGGAGGAACGGGACGGCGCCGATGTGATCCTCGTGCCCGTGGGTGAGGACGAGGCCGTCGATGTCCTCCAAGCGGTCTTCGATCGCGCGGAAGTCGGGCAGGATCAGGTCGACGCCCGGCTGGTCGTCTTCGGGGAAGAGGACCCCGCAGTCGACGATCAGCAGACGGCCGCCGAATTCGAAGACGGTCATGTTGCGGCCGACTTCGCCGATTCCCCCGAGCGCCACCACGCGCAGGGCGCCTTCGGGCAGCGCGGGCGGCGGGTTGGTCGGTCCGGGTCCGGTTGACAATGAACTCACCGAGGCATGGTCCCTACGCTGGTATGTGAGGTCGGCGCCGTATAGGCCGCCGCTGAATCTGCTTGTGCCACCCGAGCACCATGCCAGTCGCTGACGGCACTGTCGCCGAGCGGCACGCCACCCTGGGCGAGATCCGCGGAAATCGCCTGGAGCTGCTCGTCGTTCGCGGCCACGATGGGCAGCCGCGGGTCGCCGATGTCGAAGCCGCGCAACCGCAGGGCCGCCTTCGAGAACGCGACGCCGCCGACCCGGGACATCGCCCGCAGGACGGGCAGCATGCCGCGGTGGTTGGTGCGCGCGGTGGAGGTGTCGCCGGATTCGTAGGCGTCCATCATGCCGCGGATCCGGCCCGCGACGACGTGCCCGATCACGCTGACCACGCCGGTGCCGCCGACGGAGACCCAGGGGAGATTGAGGCCGTCGTCACCGGAGTAGTAGGCGAGCTGGGTGTTCGCGATGACTTCGGAGCCGGCGATCAGGTCGCCCTTGGCGTCCTTGACCGCGAGGATACGCGGGTGCTCGGCGAGCCTCAGCAGCGTGTCGACCTCGATGGGGACGATCGAACGCGGCGGGATGTCGTAGAGCATCACCGGCAGTTCGGTGGCGTCCGCGACCGTGGTGAAGTGCGCGTAGAGCCCGGCCTGGCTGGGTCGCGAGTAGTACGGCGTGACGACGAGGATGCCGTGGGCACCGGCCGCTTCGGCCTGCTTCGCCTGCTCGACGCTGTGCGCGGTGTTGTTCGTGCCCGCCCCGGCGACGATCGTCGCGCGATCACCGACGGCCTCGACTACGGCGCGGATCAGCTCGGTCTTCTCGGCGTCGGTCGTGGTGGGGCTTTCCCCGGTCGTGCCGTTCACGACGAGACCGTCGTTGCCCAGTTCCACGAGGTGTTCGGCCAGCTCCTGCGCCCGCTTCAGGTCCAGCGCGCCGTCGGCGTCGAAGGGGGTGGCCATCGCGGTGAGCACGCGCCCGAACGGTCTTCCCGGCGCTGCGGTAGGTGGAGTGGACATGGTGTGAAGGTACCTCCTGCGGACGCCGAACCCCTTGCCGACGTGGTCATTCCCGCCGATGCGGGAGATTTTCCGGGGCGAAGCCGACCTCGGCGCAAACTATTTGACCTTGGTGGTGATCTGCGAGGTGAGCTGCCCGCCATCGGCCTTGGCGAGCAAGCACAGGTACTCGCGCGAGTAGTCGGTGTTCTCCTCGCTCAGCGGCCGGTTCCACTCCGCCTCGGTCGGGACGACGGCCCGCCAGTAGAGCCCGCTCCGCTGTTGCGACGGCACCACACCCGAGTTGAACGTCGCCGAACAGACCGCCTCGGCGATGCGGTTCACCACCTCGGCGCCGGGGTAGGCGGCGACCGCGGCCTGCTTGTCGCTCGCCGACTCGACGGCGAGCAGGTCACCCTTCGCGTAGACCTCGACCAGGTGATTCTTGGCGCAGTTCCCGCTGGTCTCGCTGTTCATCGTGACGTTGTCCGCGAGCGGGACGTTGTAGCAGTCCCCGGAGAGGTCGATCTTGAGCTGGCCGTTGATGCCGTAGGTCAGGGTGGGCTGGGCCTGCGCGTTCCCGGCGGGCGCGGCCATCCAGCGGCCGAGGAAGATCCCGCCGACCAGCGCGCCGATCACCGCGACCGCGGCAAGGCTGAGCCACAGTGGACGCAGATTGCGCTTCGGCGGGGTGGGCGCGAGCCGGGTCATCGGCTGGCCGGGGTGCAGCATCGCCGTCCCACCCGAAGGCGGGGTCGGCTGGGCCGGTACGCCCTGCGCGGCCGAAAGCAGGCTGCGTACCTGGTCGTACGACATCCGCGCCTCGGGTTTGGTGACCAGCAGGCCGAGGATCGCGGCGGCCAGCGGGCCCTGAACCCTGGTCAGGTACGGCGCCTCGGTCATGATCGCGTGCAGCGTGGCCGCGGTGGTCGACCGTTCGAACGCGACGATGCCCTCGGCGGCGAAGAACAACGTCGTGCCCAGCGACCAGAGGTCGGATTCGGGCATCGCGTCGCGGCCTTCGACCCGTTCCGGCGCCATGAACGCCGGCGAGCCGACGATCATGCCGCTGGTGGTCAGACGTGGGTCGTCGGCGGCGTGCGCGATGCCGAAGTCGGTGAGCTTCACCCGGCCGTCCGGCGAGACCATGATGTTCGCGGGTTTCACGTCGCGGTGCACGATCCCGGCGGCGTGCGCGGCCCGCAGCGCGGACAGTACCCGCTCCCCCACCAGCGCGATCTGCTGGGCGGGCAGCGGACCGCGGTCACGCACCAGGTCGGCCAGCGTCGGTGCCTCGACCAGCTCCATCACGATGTAGGTGGCGCTGTTCTCGGTGACGACGTCGTACACGGTGACGACGGCCGGGTCGTTGAGGCGCCCGGCGGAGCGGACCTCGCGCAGCATCCGCTCCGTCAGCACCGAAGCTTCCTCGGGCGCGTTCGGGAACTTCAGCTCCTTGATCGCCACCTGGCGGCCGATCACCTGGTCCTGTGCGCGCCAGACGATGCCCATCCCGCCGCGGCCGAGCTCGCCCAGCAGGGCGTATCGGCCGGCGATGATCCGCGCGCCGGAAGCCTGCTGCGTCTGCTGTGGCGGCCCGTACGGACGGGTCTGTTCGTCGGTCAAGGTTCGGTGCTCCTTCGGTTCGCGCAGGATGCCAACTCGGACCCGTTCGCGCTCCGAAAGGTTCCTTCGCCGAGCTCGTGAATCAGACTGTGACCTCGTGGCCGGATTCGCGGAGCGCCTTCACCGCGCGCTCCAGCTCGGCCGCCCGGACCAGCACGTGGTCGGTGTCGAAGGTGGATATCGAGAACAGCGCCACCCCGGCGGCGGCCAATTCACTCGACAGCGCCGCGATGACGCCGGTCAGCGTGAACGCCAGCGGCCCGCGGACCGACAGCAGCCGCCAGCCGTCCTCGACCGTGACCCCGGCCGGTGCGAGACCGGCCGGGCAGATCACCGACAGCTCTTCGGGCGTCCGCGTGATGGAGATCAGCACGGGCTCGCCGGGGTCGAGCAGATTCGCCGGAACCGGCGCGTCCGGGGCGAGGCGGGCGACCGCGTACTCGCCTGGCCGGACGTCGATCGCGAGTCGTCGCATCAGCCCTCGAGAACCTTCGGGCTGGAGGCGACCTCGGTGCCGTCGGGCAGCGCGGAGATGGTGAAGTCCGCGAACACGTTGCCCGAAGCCTTCTGCAGCTCGCGCAGGCAGTCGATGGCCAGGGCACGGATCTCGACGTCGGCGTGCTCGGTGGCGCGCATCGCGATGAAGTGCCGCCAGGCGCGGTAGTTGCCGGTGACCACGATGCGGGTCTCGGTCGCGTTCGGCAGCACGGCGCGGGCGGCCTGGCGGGCCTGCTTGCGGCGCAGGGTCGCGCTCGGCACGTCGGCGAACTTCTCCTCCAGCCCGGCGAGCAGCTCGGTGTAGGCGTCGACGGCGGCCTGGGAGGCGGCGAGGAACTTCGCGTGCAGCTCCGGGTCCTGCGCGATGACGTCGGGCTCGACGAAGGCGGCGTCGCGCTCCGGGACGTAGCGCTGGGAGAGCTGCGAGTAGGAGAAGTGCCGGTGGCGGATCAGCTCGTGCGTCAGCGACCGGGAGATGCCGGTGATGTAGAAGCTGACGGACCCGTGCTCCAGCACCGAGAGGTGGCCCACGTCGATGATGTGCTCGAGGTAGCCGGCGTTGGTGGCCGTCTTCGGGTTCGGCTTCTTCCAGGACTGGTAGCAGGCCCGGCCCGCGAATTCGGCCAGCGCCTCACCACCGTCGGCATCGGTCGACCACGGTACGTCCGACGGAGGGAAGAACTCCGTCTTCGCGATCAGTTGAACCTTGGGTGACACGGTCTCGGCCACGTTCGCACTCCTTTTCGACCCCTGCTCCACGACTCCGGGCAGCGTAACCGCAACCTTGTTTGACGGCGGGGCGACATCACAGTGACGTCATCGGCTCCTTGACTGACATCACAAGTGACGTCATAGTGGTGTCATGGATCTGACGCCGTACATCACAAGCCTTCGCGAGGACCTCGCGAACACGGCTTCGGCCGGCGACGAGCAGACGCGGCGCGCTGCCGCGCTGCTGTCGTCGGCGCTGGAGCCCGCCGCCCGGCTGACCATCATGAACGCCCTCGCGGACCTGGCCGCCGAAGTGACCTCGGCGCTGCCGGGGCACGTCGTCGACGTCCGGCTCGACGGCCGCGACGTGCGCGTCGTCGTCACCGGCTCCGCCGAGAACACCGAGCAGCCCCCGCCCCGCCAGGAAGCGCCACGGGAGACCCCGCGCGCGCCCAAGGTGGACACGGGCGACATCACACGCATCACGCTACGCCTGTTCGAGCAGGTCAAGGGCCAGGCGGAAGCCGCGGCCGCCTCTCAAGGCGTTTCGCTGAACACGTTCGTCTCGCAGGCCGTCCAGGGAGCACTGGGCAAGGGCGGCGGCGAGCACTGGCACCACAAGCAGAAGCCGGGCGGCGGTGCCGGTTCCCACCTGCACGGCTGGGTCCAGGGCTGAGGGGACGGAACATGACCGAGGAAAGCACTCCCGCCGCTGAAGAGACCGTGCGCGTCGAGGAATTCGAGGCCGAGGGCCCGATCGAAATCGACGTGAGCGTGACCATCGGCCGGGTGACCATCGAACTGACCGACGAAACCGGCGTCCACGCCGAGGTCCGCCGCGACGGCGGCGAGCAGCAGCCATGGGTGGACGGCATGACGAGCCTGCTCAGCTGGGTCGGGGAACGCTTCGGTGACCAGCTCGGCGGCTCGCCGGGGTCGTCCGGGTCGTCGGCGGAGGACGCCGTGGCGCAGACGCGGGTCGAGAAGGTCGGCAACCGGCTCGTCGTCCAGGCGCCGAAGGCCTGGCAACTGAAGAACGTCCCGCTCGCGGTGACCGTCCGGGCACCCGCCGGTTCGCATCTGGAGGTGCGGGCCGGGGCGGCCGACGTCACCGTGTCCGGTGTCGCCGGGCGGGCCGACGTCATGACCGGGGCGGGGAAGGTCGGCCTGGAGCAGGCCGACGGTTCGGCGATCGTCCGCACCGGCACGGGCGACATCAAGCTCGGAGCGACGCTCTCCGGTCTGCAACTACGTACCGGCAGCGGCTCCGTCGAGGCGTCCTCGCTGGGCGGTTCGGCCACGATCGCGACCGGTACGGGCGACGTCTGGCTCGGCGAGGTCACGGGCGAGGTACTGGCGCGCACCGGCAGCGGTGACCTCTCGGTGGCGGACGCCGCCTTCGGGGCGCTGGAACTGACCACCGGGTCGGGCGCGGTCCGGGTCGCGATCCGCGGCGGCGTGCGCGCCGAGGTCGACCTTTCGTCGACGACCGGTTCGGTGTCGAGTGAGCTGGATGTCGCGGAAAGCGCCCCTTCCGAGGGCGAAGTCGTGCTGAAGGTCCGGGCGCGGACCGGCACCGGCGACGCGGTGGTGACCAGCGCGGCCCGGTGAGGCCGCTGACCGCAGGGGGATCGAGGGACCTTTGCTCTCACTTTTCCACGGGGGTGGGAGCGAAGGTCCCTCGCTCGGTTCAAGTGCGCGCGGACGACCGCCAGATGGACGTCGGTCCGGCGTAACGGACCACGGACTCGAACTTCCAGCAGCTGTCGGCGTTCGAGCAGTCGACGGCGGCAAGCTTGGGCAGGCCGATGGCCGGGCCCACCATGGTGTTCGCCTGATGGCCCCAGGTCGTCGCCCAGACCAGCTCCGCGTCCCCGGCCACGTCGAGCAGGGCCGACCCGTGAGCTGGGTTGAGCCACATCCGCAGCGGATGCCGTCGGCTCCAGCCCCGGAGCCGGAACTTGTGCTCGACGAATCCCGGGGGCTTGGGCTTGGCGGCGAAGGGGTTCAGCGGGCCGTCGACATCGAGGAACAGGATCGGCCGCATGCAGCCATGATGTCGCGGCGAGCGGTGAGGACGGTA
This sequence comes from Amycolatopsis sp. NPDC039088, assembly GCF_055598845.1. NCBI lineage: Bacteria > Bacillati > Actinomycetota > Actinomycetes > Pseudonocardiales > Pseudonocardiaceae > Amycolatopsis > Amycolatopsis sp. NPDC039088. The sequence goes on from NZ_JBVKAE010000029.1 coordinate 67,997, forward strand.
TGGCTGACGATGGAGGATTTGGGACGTTGAGTGTCCCAAATCCTCCATCGTCGCGAAGGCGCCCCGCTCCGCGAGCGGCTCAGCGCACCAGCCGCGAAAGCACCGGAGCGAGATCGCCCCGCTCTCCCACCGCGACCCCGTCCAGCCCCTGCCAGTCCGCCATCAGCCGCAGCTCGCCCGCCAGCTCGCTCGCGACCCGCGCGACGTCCACCCCGGGTTCGGCGAAGGCGCCCTGGACGCGAAGCAGCCCAGCGGCGCGATCGGCCTTGAGGTCGACCCGGCCGACGAGCTCACCGTCGAGCAGGAACGGGAACACGTAGTAACCGTAGATCCGCTTCGGCTCGGGAACGTAGATCTCGATGCGGTAGAAGAAGTCGAAGACGCGCTCGGTACGGGCGCGTTCCCAGATCAGCGGGTCGAACGGCGACAGCAGCGCGCGGCCGGTGACCGACCGCGGTGCCTTCGCCGCGAAGTGCCGGTACGCCACCGCCGGCCAGCCCTCCACGTTCACCGGCTCCAGCACGCCCGCCTCGACCAGTTCGGCCACCGCCCGTTTGCTGACGTCGGGGCCGAGCCGGTAGTAGTCCCGCAGGTCCGGTTCGGTGCCGATGCCCAGCGCGACGGCCGAGCGGGTGATCAGTTCGCGCGCGCCCTCCTCTGGGGTCACCTGCCGCGACAGGATCTCCGGCGGCACCACGCGTTCGGTCAGGTCGTACAGCCGCTCGAACGACCGGCGCGTGCCGGTCGTCAGCTGCCCCACGCCGAACAGCCATTCGCAGGCCTTCTTGACCTCGGAACGCTCCCACCACGAGCCGGGTTTACGGCGCGCGCCATCGCTTTCCAGCGCCCGCTCGATGCCGCCCGCGCCGATCGGTCCCTGTTCCTTGACCACGGCGAGGATGTCGTCCACCAGACCGGGCGTCTGCTCCAGCACGCGCGCGTAGTTCGTCCACCAGCCCATGCGTTTCGCCCCGGACTGCAGCAGCGGCCAGTCCGCCACCGGCAGCAGGCTCGCCTCGTGCGCCCAGGATTCGACCAGCATCCGGGGTTTGCGCGCGGAGTGGGACCAGGCCGCGTCGTCCACCAGCGTGGGCTCGTACGCACCGAGCCGGGAAAACAGCGGCATGTAGTGCGCGCGGACCGCGACGTTCACCGAATCCAGCTGCAGCAACTGGATCCGCGACAGCACGCGCTGAAGATGTCGTCTGGTCGCCGTTCCGCTCGGACGCGCGTCGGCGAACCCCTGTGCGGCCAGGGCGATCCGGCGCGCGACCGGCCCGCTGATGGTCGGAGTGTTCATCATCCGCATGGTGCCATCCGCCACCGACAGTTTTCCGCGGCACCGATAACCTGCGCACCATGGCCGTCGCCGAAGTCCGTCCCGCCGTCGTTTCCGACGCCGCCGAGATCGCCCGCATCCAACGCGATACCTGGCGAAGCGCCTACACGGAGCTGCTCGGCGAAGCGGCCGTCGCCGAACTCGACGCCGTGGAGCTCGAAAAGACCTGGGCCGAAACGATCGAGTACCCGGGCACGCGTGTCTTCCTCGCCGTCGAAGGCGAGTTCACCGTCGGTTTCTGCGTCGCCGGCCGGGCGCCGGAGAGCGAGGTGGCCGCCGCGGACGGTTCGCTGCCCGACGACGCCTCGACGACGGCGCTCATCGCCTCGCTCCTGGTCGAGCCGCGCTGGGGACGGCGCGGGCACGCGGGACGGCTGCTGGCGAACGCGTCCGCGTGGCTGCGCGAGGACGGCGCCACCCGCGGGATCAGCTGGGTGGCCCAGACCGATCATCCGTCACTGGGATTCTTCCGTCGCGCCGGCTGGTCCCCCGACGGGACCGTCCGCATCCTCGACACCGGAAGCACGAGCGTGCGCGAAGTCCGGCTCACCGGCGGCCTCGACCTCGAGCTCGCTCCCTGACTTCGCGAACACGACCCAGCGCATCACCGAGTACATGAAGACGCCTTCGCACGCCCCGGCGATGAGCCGGGACAGGCGGTAGTCGACGCCCAGCGCGGCCAGTCCCGCGCCGACGCCGAGCAGGAACGCCACGTAGTTGACGATGATCGCGACGACGTACAGCACCGCCTGCCTGCCCACGGGCGCGTGCGAACGGAAATTCATGCTGCGGTTCAGCACGAAGCTCAGCCCGAACGCGGTCGCGTACGCGAGCGTGATCGCCAGCCACACCGGCAGGCCGAGCCGGCCCCGGAGCAGGGTCAGCAGAATCAGGTCGACCCCGAAGGTGAACCCGTTGATGAGCGCGAAACCGAGGAAACTCGGTGCCACCAGCCGGGAAAGCCCGAAGGGGAGGCACCGGACCACGGCCGCGCAGAAATCGGCGAAGCGATCCGCGAAACCCTTGCCGCGGACCGCGTCGTGCACGTCGGCCACGGATTCAGCATGACAGCGGCAGGTGGCCGCGAGCCGACGAACAGGTGATCTTCTGGTGCGCCCCGGAAGCCGGGAACGGGGGTTATCCCCAGTGCGTCGTGATTTTCAGCTGATAGCTTGGAGAGAACGAAGATAACGGGGAGGCAACGATGGTGGGCTGGTTGCTCCTGTCGTTCGGTATCGCCTTCGGCTCCGCGATCCTTCCCATCGTCAGCGTCGAAATGTTCCTCATCGGCCTCTGCGCGAGCGAACCGACCTTGCCGTGGCTGCTGCTCGGCGCCGTCGTCGCCGCAGGTCAGGTTGGCGGGAAGACGCTCTACTACCTCGCCGCGCGGGGCAAGATCAAGCTGCCGAAACCGCTGCACGACCGGCTGCACCGGGAACGCCCGCCCACCCCTCGTCGCGAACGATGGCGGGCACGGACCAAGAAGATGCGCGCCCGGCTCGACGCCCTTCGCGAACGTTGTCACCGGCATCCGCATTGGATGGCGGGCACCTACGGCGTCAGTTCGGTCATCGGCCTGCCGCCGTACATGGCCACGAGCGTGCTCGCGGGCCTGGTGAACATGCCGCTGGCGAGCTTCCTGGCCACCGGGTTCGTGGGCCGCTGGCTGCGGTTCAGCCTGCTGGCCGCGTCACCGGCGTTGTTCGCGGGCTGGTTCCACTACTGACCTCGTGAGTGGTAGTGACGGTTAGAACCAACCGTGTCTTAGGTACCTACGTGGTCGGCGGTTGATCCCAAGCTCGGGTCCGTGAAGGCCTCCTTCCCTACCCTGAAAGTCAGGGCCCCGGCAAAGTCGCGGTCTTGCAGGTCGGGCGACTATTCCTGCACTGTCGCGGGCCGCATGTGCCGGTCGTGGAGCTTGATCAACGGAGGATCAGGGACACTCAACGTCCCTGATCCTCCGTTGATCAAGGTCGAGCCGAGGTGGGGCAGGGCCTGATTCTGGACGCCAGTCGGGCTTCAGTGTCCACAAGGGATACCGCCAGCCGATCGAGTGTCCGATTGATGCCGCTCTATACGTTTCCGTGCGGGGTCGTGAGTGTTAATGAGGGTTAGAACGACCCACATCACTCACGACCCCCTCGCCAAACCCCACAACTCGCCCAAATCGGGCACATTTGCCCCGAGAAGTGTCCCTTATGGACAGTCGGGAGCCAGGTGAGGCCCCTTTTACGTGAACCCGCTCCCGCCGGGTCCGCCACGACACGTTCGCCTTGACCCGCGCTAGTAATGGAGCCGACCAGCAGTTATGCGACTTTGCCGGGGCCCTGCCCTGAAAGTAGTGAAGGAGGCCTTCACGGACACGATGGTCGCCACATAGGGCACACCAGCACCGGTAGTCACAACAGCTGCGTGTGAAGGACCTTGTCCGAGACACCGGCATCGAGTCGGTCAAGCCTCGTGAGTGGCGATTGGCCCTAGCCGTCATCACCACTCACGAGCGGGAAGCGGCTTCGAGGTCCACCGCGCGGCGCATGGTCGCCCTGGCCCGCTTCCGGTCACCGGCGATCTCGTACGCGTAAGCCAGCCGGTACCAGACGCGCCAGTTGTCCTGGTCCGCCTCGACCTCGGCGCGGCGTTCGTCGAACCAGGCGTCCGCGGCGTCGCGATCCACCCGGCCGGAAGGCCGCCGGGGCAGGTCGGACACGTCGGGCAGGCCGCCTTCTTCGTCCAGCCGCCGTGAAAGCCGCTGGATCTGGACGCCGGAACGCCAGGTGGTGACGATGATCCAGATCCCGAGCAACGGCAGCAGCAGCACGCCGACACCGAAGAGCACCGGCACCGTCTCGCCGGTGCGCACCAACGCGATGCCCCGGCCCGCCAGCAGGACGACGTAGACGGCGAGCGCCGCCGTCATCACCAGCGCGAAGTTGCGGGCCCTCACAGGTCGAGGATGTTCTCGAGACCGACCGTCAGGCCGGGCCGCGTGCGCACCGAGCGCACGCCGAGCAGCACACCCGGCATGAACGACGTGCGGTGCAGCGAGTCGTGCCGGATGGTCAGGGTCTCCCCTTCGCCGCCGAACAGGATCTCCTCGTGCGCCACCAACCCGGGCAGCCGGACGGAGTGCACGCGGACGTCCTCGACGAGCGCGCCGCGGGCACCGTCCAGTTCGGACGTCGTCGCGTCGTCGCCCGGTTCGAGTCCGGCCGCCGCGCGGGCCTCGCCGATCAGCCGCGCGGTGTGCGCCGCGGTCCCGGAGGGTGCGTCGGCCTTGCGGTTGTGGTGTAGTTCGATGACCTCGGCCGAGTTGTAGAACCGCGCCGCCTGCTGGGCGAAGCGCATGGCCAGCACCGCGCCGAGGGCGAAGTTCGGCGCGATGAGCACACCGATCGACGGGTCGGCGGCGAGCCACGAACGCAGCTTCTCCAGCCGCTCCTCGCTGAAGCCGGTGGTGCCGACGACGGCGTGGATCCCGTTGCCCGTCAGGAATTCCAGGTTGCCCATCACCGCGTCGGGATGGGTGAAGTCGACGACGACCTCTGCCTGCTTGAGCGCCGAGAAGTCGTCACCGGCGTCGAGCGCGGCGACGAGTTCCATGTCTTCGGCGCCGTTCACGGCCCCGACCACTTCCTGGCCCATCCGGCCGCGTGCGCCCAGCACGCCGACGCGAATCCCAGCGGTCATGATGCGATCACCTCGTGCAGATCGTCCGGCAGGTCGTCGGCGTGAGCGTACGGCCCGACCACCGCCGCCGCCGACACGCCACCAGGGCGGTGCAGCAGAGTGCGAGCGAGCGCACAGACCTCTTCGGTGGTGACGGCGTCGATCCGCGCCACCGTGTCGTCGACGCCGAGATACCGGCCGTAGTTCAGTTCGTTCTTGCCGATCCGCGACATCCGCGACGAGGTGTCCTCCAAGCCGAGCACTAGCCCGCCCCGCAACTGCCCCTTCGCGCGCGCGACCTCGGCTTCGCTCAGTCCGTCCTTGCCGACGAGTTCGAGCACCTCGCGGATCACGCCGGCGACCTCGCCGAGCTTCTCGGGCTGGCAGCCCGCGTACACGGCCATGTGCCCGGCGTCGGCGTAGCTCGCGACGGACGAGTACACCTGGTACGCCAGCCCGCGCTTTTCGCGAACTTCCTGGAACAGGCGTGAACTCATCCCGCCACCGAGCGCGGCGTTGAGCACCGACTGCGCGAACCGCCGGTCGTCGTGCCGTGACAGCGACCGCAGGCCGAGCATGACGTGGGCCTGCTCGGTGTCATCGGTGTGCAGGGCGAGCTTCGGCACCATCGCGATCCGCGCGCGGCCCGACCGCGGCGGCACCGGGGTGGCCGTACCGGTCAGGCGGTTCCGCAAAGCCTTGCGCACCAAGCGAAGCACCTGGCCGTGCTCGATGTTCCCGGCGACGGCGAGCACCATCCGCGGCAGCGTGTAGCGGCGCCGGTAGAACCCGCGCAACGCCGACGCGGACATCTCCACGATGGACTTCTCGCTGCCGAGCACGGGACGGCCGAGCGGATGCTCGCCGAGGATCGCGCCGACGAACGTCTCGTGCAGCAGGTCCTCGGGGTCGTCGTCGCGCATCGAGATCTCTTCGAGCACGACACTGCGCTCGGTCTCGACGTCCTTGTCCGTGCACAGCGCCTCGAACACCACGTCGGTCACGAGGTCCATCGCCAGCGGCAGGTCCTCGTCGAGCACCTGCGCGTAGTAGCAGGTGTGCTCCTTCGCGGTGAAGGCGTTGAACTCGCCGCCGACCGCGTCGATCTCCTCGGCGATCTGGGTGGCGTCGCGGTTCGTGGTGCCCTTGAACAGCAGGTGTTCGAGGTAGTGCGCGGCGCCTTCGACCGACGACGGCTCGTCACGCGATCCGACGCCGACCCACAGCCCGACCGTCACCGACCGGGACGCGGGCACATGCTCGGTGATCACCCGGAGGCCACCGGCCAGCACGCTGCGCTTGACCACCGCACCGTCCGAAGTGGACTCGAGCGTACGGGTGCTGCCGACGGGCTGCTCGTGCCCGGCTGTGCTTGATCGCGCCAACGGATCCCTTACTCACATGTCAGGAAAGGGTCGTCCAGGACGACTCGCGTCCCGAACGACCCTTTCCCGGCGGTTCACATCGATCTGGCCGGACCTACTGGGCGTCGGCCTTCGGAGCGTCGGCCTTCTCGCCTTCGGCGGCCTTGGCGTCCGCCGTGTCCTCTTCCTGGACCACGATCAGGCTGATCTTGCCGCGGTTGTCGATGTCGGCGATCTCGACGCGGAGCTTGTCGCCCACGTTGACCACGTCCTCGACCTTGGCGATCCGCTTGCCGTTACCCAGCTTCGAGATGTGCACCAGGCCGTCCTTGCCCGGCAGCAGCGAGACGAACGCGCCGAACGCGGCCGTCTTCACCACGGTGCCGAGGAAGCGCTCGCCGACCTTGGGCAGCTGCGGGTTGGCGATGGCGTTGATCTTGTCGATCGCCGCCTCCGCCGACGGGCCGTCGGCCGCGCCCACGTAGATCGTGCCGTCGTCCTCGATGGAGATGTCGGCGCCGGTCTCCTCGGTGATCGAGTTGATCATCTTGCCCTTCGGGCCGATGACCTCGCCGATCTTGTCCACCGGGATCTTCACGCTGGTGACGCGCGGGGCGAACGGGCTCATCTCGTCCGGAGCGTCGATCGCCTCGGCGATGACCTCGAGGATGGTGAGGCGAGCGTCCTTTGCCTGCTTCAGCGCGGCGCCGAGGACCTCCGACGGGATGCCGTCGAGCTTCGTGTCGAGCTGCAGCGCGGTGATGATGTCCTTGGTGCCGGCGACCTTGAAGTCCATGTCGCCCATGGCGTCCTCGGCACCGAGGATGTCGGTCAGCGCGACGTAGCGGGTCTCACCGTCGACCTCGTCGGAGATGAGGCCCATGGCGATACCGGCGACCGGCGCCTTCAGCGGGACACCCGCGTTCAGCAGCGCCATCGTCGAGGCACAGACCGAGCCCATCGAGGTGGAGCCGTTGGAGCCCAGCGCCTCGGAGACCTGACGGATCGCGTACGGGAACTCGTCCCGCTTCGGCAGGACCGGGACCAGGGCGCGCTCGGCGAGCATGCCGTGGCCGATCTCGCGCCGCTTCGGCGAACCGACGCGGCCGGTCTCGCCGGTGGAGAACGGCGGGAAGTTGTAGTGGTGCAGGTACCGCTTCGTGGTCTCCGGGGAGAGCGAGTCGATCTGCTGCTCCATGCGGAGCATGTTCAGCGTGGTGACGCCCAGGATCTGGGTCTCACCGCGCTCGAACAGCGCGGAACCGTGCGCCCGCGGGATCACGGCGACCTCGGCGGCGAGCGACCGGATGTCGGTCAGGCCGCGGCCGTCCATGCGGATCTTGTCCGTGAGGACGCGCTTGCGCATGATCTTCTTCGACAGGGCCTTGAACGCCGCGCCGATCTCCTTCTCACGGCCCTGGAAGGCTTCGCCCTCGCCGAGGCCGATCTTCTCCAGCACCGCGGCCTTGACCTCGTCGGTGGCGTTGTCGCGATCCTGCTTGCCCGCGATGGTCAGCGCGTTCGCGAGGTCGTCGGTCGCGATCGCGGCGACGGCGTCGAAGGCGTCCTGCTCGTAGGCGAGGAAGACCGGGAACTCGCCGGTCGGCTTGGCGGCGACGTCGGCCAGCTGCTGCTGGGCCTCGCACAGCACCTTGATGAACGGCTTCGAGGCCTCGAGGCCCTCGGCGACGGCGATCTCGTCCGGCGACTTGCCGCCGTCGGCGATCAGGTCGAGCGTCTTCTCGGTGGCCTCGGCCTCGACCATCATGATGGCGACGTCGTCACCGACGATACGGCCGGCGACCACCATGTTGAAGGTGGCCTCTTCCAGCTGCTTCCAGGTCGGGAACGCGACCCACTGGCCCTCGATCAGCGCGACGCGGACGCCGCCGACCGGACCGGAGAACGGCAGGCCGGCGATCTGGGTCGAGGCCGAAGCCGCGTTGATCGCGAGCACGTCGTACGGGTCGTCCGGGTTGAGGCTCTGGACGGTGATGACGACCTGGATCTCGTTGCGGAGACCGTCGGTGAACGACGGGCGCAGCGGCCGGTCGATCAGGCGGCAGGTGAGGATCGCGTCGGTCGACGGGCGGCCCTCGCGGCGGAAGAACGCGCCGGGGATGCGTCCGGCGGCGTACATCCGCTCCTCGACGTCCACGGTCAGCGGGAAGAAGTCGAAGTGGTCCTTCGGGTGCTTCGACGCGGTGGTCGCCGAAAGCAGCATGGTCTCTTCGTCGAGGTAGGCGACGACGGAACCGGCGGCCTGACGGGCCAGACGGCCGGTCTCGAAGCGGACGGTGCGAGTGCCGAAACGGCCGTTGTCGATCACGGCTTCGGTTTCGTGCACGGTGACTCCGGTGGAGTCGGTCATAGGGTGTATCTCCTCTTTTGTTCCTCTGTAATGACGCGAGTCTCCCACCCTGGGACCTGTTTCGCCTGCGGACGCTCGAGGAGTGATGCCGGTCTTCGATCGAAGCCCCCGGGCCGTTACCCGGGAACCACTACCGAGGACCGGCGGACGGATCCTCGTGCGCGCTCGCGCCATGCCCCTCACGTGGAGAGGACGTTCTGTTCTTAAGCCGAGGGGGAGCGGCCGATGTGGCCACTCCCCCTCGGGGTCAAGCTATCGGCGGAGGCCGAGACGCTGGATCAGCGCACGGTATCGCTCGATGTCCACCTTCATCACGTAGTTCAGCAGCCGGCGGCGGCGGCCGACCAGCAGCAGAAGCCCGCGACGGGAGTGGTGGTCGTGCTTGTGAGCCTTGAGGTGCTCGGTGAGGCCGACGATGCGCTTGGTCAGCAGCGCGACCTGGGCCTCGGGGGATCCGGTGTCCGAGTCGTGCACGCCGTACTCGGCAAGGATCGACTTCTTTTCTTCGGTGGACAACGCCACTGTGGTGCTCCTAGATACTCTGTGCCGTGCGGCCCGGACGCTGCTTCACGCCGGGTGAGACGGTCGCGGCCGCCACGGACTGCAGCCGGACCCAATCATCGAGGTTACCAGCCTCGTGATCAGCGGCTTCAGGCGCGGGCGCGCTTCAGCTCGTACGACCGGATCACCCGGTAGTGCGACGCGCCCTGCTCACGGGCACTGCGAATCAAGACGGCTTCGGTGGCCGTCCAAGTTCTGCTGGTGAACCCGGCCAGCCGCTCCACCCACGCGCTCGCGGCCATCGGCCGGTCGCGGGGGAAGCGGGCCAGTGTCAGGTGGGCCGTGTACGGCCTGCCCTCGTTCTCCGCGCCTGCCTCGACGGCCAGCTCGTGGAGCCCGGTTCCGGTGACACTCAACCACAGCACCCCGGGGAATGTCGCGGCCTTTTCCAGCCGGACGTCGATCGCGGATGCCTCCGCCAGCCGTCCGGCGAGCCATCCGCCGCGTTCCGCAGGGTCGTCCTCACCGTAGAAACCGAGGGTGACATGCCAGTGTTCCCGCCGCGACCAGCGGAGATCACCGTCTTCGGGTGCCCCCAGCGCCGTCGCGATCTCGTCGAGGACGTCGTCAGGCGGGATCAAGGCACTGAAGAGGTTCATCAGGCGTTCTTCGCCGCCCGGCGCAGCAGGTCCGCCAGAGCGGGGAAGTCGTCGTCGAGCAGCTTCGCGGCTTCGGTGAGGTCTTCGTCCTCGCCGATGTCCCGCAGCGCCACGAGCACACCCTGGTCGTCGGCGACGGCGCCGACCGGGATGCTGTCCCTGCCCACCGTCGGCCGCGAATCGCGGACGTCCTCCAGTGCCTCCTGCATGGCCTTGCGGTCCCCCGCGGCGACCGCCGGGACCAGCACCTTGCGCTCCAGCATGATCATCTTCGCCAGTACGACCGGGTTGCCGATCTTCGCGCGGCGCCCGCTCATCACCTGGCTGAGCATGGGCGCGCTGATCCCGAGTACCTCGGCGAGGAAGGCCTGGGAGATGTCGAACGCGACGACCAGTCTCCGCACGCGATCGCCGAGCGGCTCCCCGTACCACTCCCTCTGCAGCGCGATGTTCCGCTGGACGATCTTGTGGTCCTCCACCTGGCCCGCTCCCCTAACCCCATCCAACGCCACCTGCGGTCTGTGACATCTTGCCACCGGGACGCACCGTGACGGGTGTGTTCGTACATTCTCACCGGCCCCGGCCGGCTTCGGTCAGTCCTGCCCGCCCAGCAGTTCCCTGGTACGGAGGACGTCGTCGTCGATCTGCTTCACCAGACCTTCCGACGTCGGGAACCGGACCTGATCCCGCAGCTTGGCGACGAAATCGAGCGAAACGTGCTGCCCGTAGAAGTCCTCGTCGATGTCGAGGACGAAGGCCTCGACAGTGCGCTCCCGCCCCGAGAACGTCGGATTGGTCCCGACCGACACCGCGGCGCGCAGCCGTCGGCCAGGATCCGACGAACGGGTGAACCAGGCGCCGTAGACCCCGTCGGCGGGCACCGCGGCGAAGCGCGGCGTCGACAGGTTCGCCGTCGGGTAGCCGAGGTCGTGTCCCCGCCCGTCGCCCCGGACGACGATGCCCTCCAGCCGGTGCGGCCTGCCGAGCGCCTCGGCCGCCGCGACGACGTCGCCCGCGTCGATGCACGAGCGGACGTAGGTCGAGGAGAAGGTGATCTCGTTCTCCGTCTGCTGTTGCGCGAGCAGTCCTTGCAGTTCCGCGCCGTGCGCCACGAACCCGAACCGCTTCCCCAGTGTGCGCAGGAGGGTGACGTCACCGGCGGCCTTGGCGCCGAAGGTGAAGTTCTCCCCGACGATCACCGCCGCCGCGTGCAGCTTGTCCACCAGCACCTCGTGCACGAACTCGTGCGCGGTCAGGCGCGACAGTTCCAGCGTGAACGGCAGTACGCAGAAGACGTCCACGCCGAGGCCCTCGACCAGTTCCGCCTTGCGGCGCAACGTGGTCAGCTGCGCGGGATGGCTGCCCGGCCGGATCACCTCCGACGGATGCGGGTCGAAGGTCAGCACCACGCTCGGCACGCCGCGTTCGGCGGCGGCACGGACCGTCCTCGAGATCAGCTCCTGATGCCCGCGGTGCACGCCGTCGAAGACGCCGATCGTCACCACGCACCGTCCCCAGCTCCCGGGAAGGTCACCCAAACCACGCCAACGCTGCACTTGTGCCCCGTCTCCTCCGGCTGTTTCGTGCACCACCCTAAGCGGGCAGCAACACGACCACCGAGCGGGCCAGCTCGCCTTCGTCCGCGGCGAGCGCGAGCACCCGGCCGTCCGGTCCGAACATGCCGTACGTGCCCTCGATCCCGGCCGCGGGCACCCTCTGTCCATATCGGACCGCCTGGGCCGCGCGGGCGTCCAGATCGCGGCGCGGGAACGCGGCGGCGACGGCGGCGTCGAGGTCCAGTGACAGCTCCGGTTCGTCCTCGAGCTGGTCGAGGGTGCGCGCCTTGGCGAGGGTGAACGGCCCGACCGTGGTGCGCCGCAACGCGAGCAGATGCCCGCCGACGCCGAGTCCGGCGCCGAGATCGCGGGCCAGCGCCCGCACGTAGGTCCCGGACGAACACTCGACGATGGCGTCGAGTTCGATCCGGCCCGCCTCGCGGCGGGTGGCGAGCAGATCGAACCGGTGCACGGTGACCGGACGCGGCGGGATGACGACCTCTTCGCCGGCGCGGACCCTGGCGTAGGCACGCTTTCCGTCGATCTTGACCGCGCTGACCGCGCTCGGCACCTGCTGGATGTCGCCGGACAACGCGGCGATTCCGGCGGCGATCGCGTCGTCGGTGATCTTCTCGACGGCTTCCGGGGCGGCTTCGGCGATCGGCTCGCCCTCGGCGTCGTCGGTCGTGGTGGACAGTCCCAAGGAGAGGGTCGCGAGATAGGTCTTGCGGTCGAGCGCCAGATGGCCGAGGAGTTTCGTCGCGCGTTCGATGCCGAGCACCAGGACGCCGGTGGCCATCGGGTCCAGGGTGCCGGCGTGCCCGACCTTGCGGGTGCCCATGAAGCGCCGCGCCCTGGCGACGACGTCGTGGGAGGTCATCCCGGACGGCTTGTCGACGATGACGAGACCGGGCGGCGGAGCGGGACGTTTCTTGGCTTGAGCCTGATTGGGGCGCGACACGCGCCGAACCCTATCTTTCGGGTCCTCGCCTAGGACGAGACGGGCACTGAGGCTTCGGCGTCCCAACGCCGTCGCCGGATCTGCACCGGGATCTCCTCACCGCGGGCTTCGGCCTCGAAGAGGGTGGCGCGGGTGCGCCGCCACCACACGAGCATCCGGAAGGTGCCCAGCGCGAGCACCGCGACGACCGACAGCAGCGCGAGCCGGAACGCGCCGCCGGTCCACTCCAGCAGTACCCCGACCGCGAGCGCCGAGACCGTCGTCGCCACGAACCCGCCGACGTTCACGACACCGGTCGCGGTGCCGACGCGCGCGAGCGGGTTGTAGTCCCGCGCCAGCGCGAAACCGATCATCGACGCGGGGCCGCCGAGGGAGAGGAACGCGAACACGGGGACCAGGACCGCGACCGGGATCGTGCCACTCCAGCCGAGCAGGATCGCCCACATCACCGCGGCACCGGCGATGTACCCGCCGACCAGCGGCATCCGCAGCGACGGGCGGCGTCCGATCAGACCGCCGACGACCGGGCCGCCGATCATCGAGCCGAAGACGAACACGATCAGCAGCGAACTCGCGGTGGCCTTCGGAACACCCTGTCCCTGCACCAGGAACGGGACGCCCCACAGCATGGTCAGCACGTTGGGCGCGAACATCGTGCTGAAGTGGACCCAGAAGCCCAGCCGGGTCCCCGGCGTGCGCCATGCCTCGGCGACCTGGCGGCCGAGCACCTTCGGATGCACCTTTTCGCGCACGGGTTCCGGCTCGCCGCGCGGGTTGTCTTCGACACGGAGCGCGACGACGGTGGTGTACAGCACGGTCACGACACCGACGACGAGGAACGTCGGGGTCCAGCCTGCCCCGTCGAGCAGCAGGCTGAGCGGGAGGGTCGCGGCGAGGTTGCCGACGTACCCGATGGCCGAGGTCAGCGTGGCGATCAGGGCGTAGTGGCGACCGGGGAAATGCGCGGCGATCAGCCGCAGCACGCTCACGAAGGTCAGCGCGTCACCGAAGCCGAGGACACCGCGGGCGAGCAGGCCGAGCGGATAGGAATCGGCGACCGCGAGCAGGATCTGGCCGAGACCGAGGAAGAACACGGCGCCGGTGAGCACGCGGCGCGGGCCGTAGCGGTCGACCAGGACGCCGGTGGGGATCTGCATCGCGGCGTACACGCCGACCTGCAGGACGGTGAAGGTGCCGAGCGCGGCCGCGCCGACGCCGAAGCGGTCGGCGGCCTGCAGCCCGGCGACGCCGAACGACGTCCGGTGGAAGACGGCGAGCAGGTAGACGGTGACGGCGGCCAGCCAGATGAACCAGGACCGGCGGGTGGCTCGGCCTGTCACGGTGTTTCCTCCTAGGGAAGGGCTTTCGGGCAAGAACAGGCGCCCGCGCTGCCGCCTCACTAGTTGTATCGCCTAAGCAACGGCGAAACATACCCGTTACCCAGGTGGTTTTCGCCACAGCTCCCGCGTGCTTCGCCCTCCCCTCCGTCGCGTTTAGTCCTCTAAATGCGGTAGTTGCACGCGCAAGGACCGCATTCAGAGGACTAAACGCGGACGGCGCCCTCCACGGCCCAGCGTCCCGAGCGCCACCGCACCAGCAAGGTCGCCAGCCGCAGCACCATGAACAGCGAGAGCCCCGTCCAGATCCCGGTCAATCCCCACCCGAAGGCGAGGGAAAGCCAGATCAGCGGGAGGAACCCGACCGCCGCGCTCAGCAGTGTCGCGTTGCGCAGGAACGCGGCGTCGCCCGCGCCGAGCAGAACGCCGTCCAGCGCGAACACCACCCCGGCTATCGGTTGCAGCGCGACGAAGAACCACCACGCGTGCGGGATCTCGCCGAGCACGGTCGCGTCCGAGGTGAACACCCGCGGCAGCACCCCGGCCAGCGACGCGAACACGACACCGAGGAAGCAGCCGAAAATCAGGCCGTAGACGGTGATTTGACTCGACACGCCCCGCGCCCGCTTGCTCGCCCCGGCGCCGAGGGCGGCTCCCACGAGCGACTGCGCGGCGATCGCCAGCGAGTCCAGCACGAGCGCCAGGAACGTCCACAGCTGCAGCACGACCTGGTGCGCGCCGACCGCTCCGGTGGAGGTCCGGGCGGCGACCGCGGCGGCGGAGACGAAACACGCCTGGAAGGCGAGACTGCGCAGGACCAGATCCCGGCCGAGGCCGAGCTGGGCGCGCATCACCTTCGGCTCCGGCCGCAGCGGGACCCGCTCCCGCATCAGGGCCGCCAGGAACAGCGACGCCGAGATCACCTGCGCGACGACGTTCGCGATCGCCGAACCTTCCAGCCCCCAGTCCGCCCCGTACACCAGCACCGGGCACAGCACGGCGGAGATCCCGTTGCCCGCCAGGACATAACGCAACGGTTTCGCGGAATCCTGCACCCCGCGCATCCAGCCGTTGCCCGCCATCGTGATCAGGATGAACGGCGTGCCGAACAGCGCGATCCGCAACCACGAGACGGCGGCGTCGGTGATCGCGGCGTCCCCCGAGAGGACCCGGGCGATCGGCGCGGCCAGCAACTGCCCGGCGACGATCACGACCAGCCCGACGATCACCGCCAGCCAGGTCGCCTGGACACCTTCGCTGACCGCCTCGCCGCGACGTCCCGCGCCGTGCAGCCGCGCCGTCCGTGACGTGGTGCCGTAGGAGAGGAACGTCAGCTGGCTCGAAACCTGCGACAGCACGACCCCGCCGACGGCGAGCCCGGCCAGCGGCAGCGCGCCGAGATGCCCCACGACGGCCGTGTCCACCAGGACGTACAACGGCTCGGCCGCGAGCACACCGAGCGCGGGTACGGCGAGCCCGAGAACGCGTTTCGGCGGGACGCGCTCATCGACTTCGGAAGCTTCAGACACCCCTGGAGACTAAAGGTCTGGTACGACAGTCCCAGCCGCCGGGAACGGCTCAGCGGAGGAACGGTTCGTAGCGCCGTTGCATGCGCAGTGATTGGGCCTGCCGCGTGGTGTCGAGGGTGACGCTGACGAGGAAGACGAGGACCACCTGGAGGGTCACGCCGGCGACGGGGACCCTCGGGCTCACGTCCAGCAGGGCCAGGCCGGTGACCGGGATCAGCGCGACCACTCCCGAGCAGAACGCGCCGAAGCCGATGATCCGGCGGTTCACGAAGTCGAGGTATTCGGCGGTCCAGTTCCCCGGCCGGATCCCGGGAACGAAGCCACCCGCCCGCACCAGCTCGCCCGCCACCTTGTCCATGTCCTGCGTCACGGCCGCTCTGCTGAAGGCGAAGAGACAAACGAGCACGAAGTAGACCGCGATCCGCCCGGGATTTCCTTCGTCGCGCAGCCACGCCAGCCAGCCGGCGCCAGGCCAGAGGACCGGCAAGGACAGCAGGACCGCGGCGAGGACGGCCGGGCTGTTCGCTTGGGGGAACCGGAGCGGAAGGTAGGTCGAGGTCCCGCCGTAGGCACGCACGCCGATCATCCGCTTGGCGTACTGCACCGGGACGCGGCGTTGTCCCTGCGCGACGACGATCGTGATCACCGTGACCGACAGCGTCATCACGGCCATGACGGCGATGGCGGCCCAGCCCGTCCTTTCGTACAGCCGCAGGAACTCCGGCGGCAGTACCGCCAGGATCTGCACGAGCAGCAGGATCCGGACGCCGTCACCGAATCCCCGGTCGGTGATCACCTCGCTCAGCCGCAGGACCAGCGCGGTGCCCGCCGTCAGGCACACCACGGCGACGGCTCCGCGGCCGTCCAGGATCTCCTGCCCGCGGAACCCGAGCACCCCGATGGCGCCCAGCAGACCGAGTCCGACGGTGAGCCGTCGTCGGTATCGCGTCAGCACCCGGGCGCCGGCTTCACCTTCGGCCCGCAGCGCCGCCAGCCGCGGGATCAGGACGATCAGCCCCCGCAACACCGGCGGCGCGGCCAGGCAGGGAAGGACACCGAACGCGAACACCGGCAGCGTGGACAGGCCGCCAGCGGTGAGGAGGTCGAGGAGCCAGCACAGCGGGTGATCGGCTCCTGGCGCGCGGACGGTCACGGAGGGGGTAGGCAGGCTTTGGCCCAGCCGGAACAGCACGATCACGCCCAGCGTGACCAGGATCCGGCGGCGAAAGGAGGAGTGGGCGTTCATCGTGAAAATCACGGTAGGGACGACGGATGAAATTCCGATGACACCGCTTTTCGATGACCGCCCGCCCGGATCAGAGCAGAGGTGCCCGCGAGAGCGCCTCCTTCAGCCTGTCGAGGACTTCGCCCGCCGTGCCTTCCGCCGTGCACCCGGCCGCCTGCCGATGTCCACCGCCGCCGAGTTCCCCGGCCGCGGCCGAGACGTCGACACCGCCCGTGGAGCGGAGCGAGATCTGCCACCGCTGCTTAGGCCCGATCGGTTCGGCCTCCTTCAGCACCACCGCGACCCCGGCCTCACGCGTGGACCGGACGACGTCGATGACCGCTTCGACCTCCTCCGCGCGCACGCTCCGCGCGACATCGCGTGTCACGACCGCGGAGGCGAGCCCGAAGCCGCGGGCCTCGTCCGGTTCGAGCCGGGCACCCGCGAGGACCTCCGAGAGCATCGGCAACCATGCGAAGGGGTGATCGTCGACGATCTCGCGGACCACCCTGTCCGGGTCGACGCCGGCTTCGAGCAACTGCGCGGCCATCAGGTGGGTGGACGGCCGGGCCCGGCGGAACCCGCTCGTGTCGGTGACCAGCCCCGCGTACAGGCAGCGCGCGATCGGCTCGTCGATCTCGGTGCCGAGTTCCTGGAGCAACGCGAAAACGAGGACCGCGGTGGCTTCGGCGGTGTCGTCGACGACATGCTTCGTGCCGTAGAAGACGTTGGACGCGTGGTGGTCGATCACCAGGACCTCGCCCCCGGCCTCGCGGACGGCGTCCACCCGCGGCGCGAGTTTCCCGAGCCTGCCCGGCGTCGGCGTGTCGAGCGCGACCAGCAGCTGTTCACTCTCCGGAAGCTCGCTCGCGGGGACGTAAAGCCCGCCGACGTCCAAGCCTCGCAGGGTTTCGGGCATGTCCTCGGGTTCGCCGACCGAGACGCGGACCTTGACGCCGCCGCGCAGCTGCAGCGCCCGGCCCAGCGCCAGCGCGCTGCCGAGCGCGTCGGCGTCCGGGCGGACATGGCCGAGCAGGGTCACGTCGCTCGCGCGCGCCAGCAGGGCGGCGGCTTCCTTCAGGTTCGGGATGGGAGTCGCTGTCACAATCAGTCAAGCTACGCTCTGCGGGATGTCCGAGTACGCGATCCTGGTCTACCCGTCAGCCAACCGGGTCTACACCGACTCCGCTCCGGCCCTGCTGCGCGCCGAGCTGGCGGTGTTCGGTCTGTCCGCTCTCGAGACCGAGGTCTCCGAGATCAGTGAGACGGAACTCGGCGGCGTCGGCTACGTCACCTTCACCACGCCCGCGCCGTTGAGCGAACGCGACCTGGCGCTCCTGTCGAACCTTTCCGCGCTGTACGCGCTGTTCGAGCTCGGCGACGGTGTCTTGAAGCCGGTCACGATCAGCCCGCTGGCGAACTTCGACTCGGATCTGCTGACCATCCAGAAGTATCCGGGCAAGACGAACGAGCTGTTCACCAAACTGCTCGTCAACGTCACGCTGCTGTCGACGGCGGATCCGGCCGCGATGCTGGAGAAGCCGCTGCACCTGCTGGACCCGCTGTGCGGCCGCGGTACCACGCTGAACCAGGCGATGATGTACGGCTTCGACGCGACCGGTCTCGACGTCGACGGCAAGGATTTCGACTCCTACGAGCTGTTCATCAAGACCTGGCTGAAGCAGAAGCGGATCAAGCACAGCGCCGAATCCGGGCAGGTGCGCCGCAACAGGGTCCGGCTCGGCAGGCGGCTCGACATCGGTTTCGGGATCACGAAGGAGCAGTACAAGGCGGGCGAGGTCCGCAAGCTGAGCTACCTCAACTGCGACACGCTCACCACGGACGAACTGCTGCGACCGAACTCGGTCGACCTCATCGTCACCGACGCCCCGTACGGCGTGCAGCACGGCAGCCACCGCACTCAGGACGCGTCGCTCGCGCGCAGCCCGCGTGACCTGCTCGCGGCCGCGGTCCCGGTGTGGACCAGGGTGCTGCGGCCCGGCGGCGCACTCGGGATCTCGTGGAACACCAACGTCGCGCCGCGTGAGGAACTCGCCGCGATCCTGGACAAGGCGGGACTGGAAGTCCGCGAGGACGGTCCGTTCGCGGACTTCTCGCACCGGGTGGACCAGGCGATCGTGCGGGACCTGATCGTCGCCGCCAAACCCGCCTGACTCCCACCCCACCCCCGCGTTTAGTCCTCTGAATGCGGTGGTTGGCGATGCGAACTACCGCATTTAGAGGACGAAATGCGGCAGGGGTCAGCCGGCGAGGTGGTGCTGGGCCACGTCGCGCAGCTGGATCTTGACGTTCTCCAGTGCCGCCGTCAGGTCGTCGATCAACCCGACGGCGTTCTGGATGGCGCCTTGGAGGGTGTCCGCGGTGGCGGTGTGCCCCAGCAGCGCCACCACCTGGTTCTGGATCGCCTCGAGTTCGGCCTTGGTCGCCAGCGCGACGCCGGTGGGGACCTGGTCGGCGAGCGCGTCCACCTGCTGGGCCTGTTCCTGGATGCTCATGTCTCCAGGATGGCCCCGATCAGGCGATGCGTTCCCCCACGAACTTCATCGCTTCGGGCATGACGCCTCGCCAGAAGTCGTCGTTGTGCTCACCGGGCGCCATCTTCCCGACGGCGGGATCGAGCGCTTTGATCAGTTTCCGGTCGGCGCCGGCGAAGGGATCCGAGTTACCGCACCACACCCCGGTCTCGATGCCTTTGAGCTCGTCGGTGTGCAGCAGCGGTTCATGCGATTCCCACTGCGCACGGTCGGCGAAGACCTTGCGGGACTTGGCGTCGGGCCAGCTGACGAACAGCGCGGCGCCCGCCACCGCGAGGGCCTTGAGGTCCTTGTGCTCGCGGGCGTAGCGCAGCGCGCCGAAGCCGCCCATCGAGATGCCGAACATCGCCGACGGCGGCCGCAATTGCCGTTGGGCGAGCCAGCCGGGCAGTTCCTCGGACAGCATCCGCTGCGGGTCGTCGCCCTTGCCGACGTCCACCCAGTAGTTGTCGCCGTCGACGGCGGCCACCGCGAAACCGGGCAGACCGGCCGCGACGACCTGGTTCAGCGCGTCTTGCACGCCGAGGTCCAGGAAGGTCCTGGCGTCCGCGCCACGCCCGTGCAGGGCGACGCAGACCGGCAGCCCGACCCGGGACGCGCTCTCGGGCGTGATGATGACGAGGTTGACTTCCCGGTTCCTGGCCGCGGAGCGCATCCGCTGCACGGTGACCGCCGTGGTCAGCGGTGTCGGGTTGGTCGGTGGGGACACCGGGGGTGGCCCCACCAGGGGCCGCTTTTCCCCGTCGCAGCCGGAAAGCAGCGCCGTGCCCCCGAGCGCCGCGGCTCCCAGCAGGAGGCCGCGCCTGCTGACGGCGTGGCCCCCTCCGTCAGCTCCGGCTCTCCTCATCGGCGAACTCATCGTCTTCGGCCTCTTCCCGTGGCGCCTTGTACGGGTCGGGTTCGCCGGCGTGCTGCGCCCCCGTCGCACGGCGGGCGACCTCCGCGTCGGCTTCCCTGGCCTTCGCGAGGAGATCCTCGATCCGCTTCGCGTCCTCAGGAATGCTGTCGGCCACGAAGGTCAGCGTCGGAGTGTAACGAACCCCGGTGCCCTGTCCGACCTTTGACCGCAGGACACCGCGGGCGGATTCCAGCGCCGCCGCGGCACCCGTGTGGTCAGGAGCGGACTCGAGGTTTTCGCCCAGCACCGTGTAATAGACCGTGGCGTCGTGCAGGTCGGCCGTGATCTTCGTGTCG
This sequence comes from Amycolatopsis sp. NPDC039088, assembly GCF_055598845.1. Taxonomy (NCBI): domain Bacteria; kingdom Bacillati; phylum Actinomycetota; class Actinomycetes; order Pseudonocardiales; family Pseudonocardiaceae; genus Amycolatopsis; species Amycolatopsis sp. NPDC039088. Next base: position 88,254 of record NZ_JBVKAE010000029.1, read on the forward strand.
GTGATCGTCACGTAGTTGAGCCGCGGATCCTTGATGTCGTGCTCGATCGCGTGGGCGACGATCTGTGAGATCCGCTTGGCGAGCTTACGAGCCCGAGCGGGGTCGGCCATGGGATTCGTCTCCTCGAAAATCTGTCTGTCAGTCGTCCGGGCCGAGTAGCCGGCGGTGGGCGGAGAGCAGTTCGAACTCCGGCCTGCCCGCCACCAACCGCTCACACGAGTCGAGCACGTCCCGGACGTGCTCGCCAGTCGCGGCGACCACGGCCACACCGATCAGTGCCCGCCGATGCAGCTCTTGGTGACCCGCTTCGGCGACGGAGACGTCGAAACGCCTGCGTACCTCGGCCAGCACCGGCTTGATCACGGATCGCTTCTGCTTGAGCGAATGGACGTCGCCCAGCAGGATGTCGAGCTCCAAGGCTCCGATGAACATGTGGGGTTCTGGGTTGAGTGGAAGGTGAAGCGGCGCTCCCCCGCCCAGCTGCGGGGGAGCGCCGCCGTGTCACTTACACACGCGGCTTTTCGCGCTGTTCGTACGTCTCGATGACGTCGCCGAGCTTCAAATCGCTGTAGTTACCCAAGGTGAGACCACACTCGAAGCCCTCGCGGACCTCGGTGACGTCGTCCTTTTCGCGCTTCAGCGAGTTGATCGGCAGGTTCTCGACGATGACGTTGCCGTCACGGAGGAGACGACCCTTGGCGTTACGCCGGATCTCGCCCGAGATGACCATGCAACCGGCGATCGTACCGACCTTCGACGACTTGAAGATCCCGCGGATCTCGGCCTTGCCCAGCTCGACCTCTTCGAAGATCGGCTTGAGCATGCCCTTGAGCGCGGCTTCGATCTCGTCGATCGCCTGGTAGATGACCGTGTAGTACCGGACGTCGACGCCCTCGCGGGTGGCCCGCTCGGTCGCCTTGCCCTGTGCCCGCACGTTGAAGCCCAGGACGATCGCGTTGGACGCGGTCGCCAGGTCGATGTCGGACTCCGTGACGCCACCGACACCGCGGTGGACCACGTTGAGCTCGACCTCTTCTTCGCCGACATCCAGCTGCATCAGCGAGGCTTCGAGGGCCTCGACCGTACCGGAGTTGTCACCCTTGATGATCAGGTTAAGGGTGCTCGTCTCCTTCAAGGCCTCATCGAGGTCTTCCAGGCTGACCCGCTTGCGACGCGACGCGTTGAGCGCGTTGCGGGTACGGGCCGAACGACGCTCGGCGATCTGCCGGGCGACCCTGTCCTCGTCGACGACGAGGAACGTGTCACCGGCGCCGGGCACCGAGGTGAACCCGATGACCTGGACCGGACGCGACGGGGTCGCCTCCGTGACGTTGACGTTGTGCTCGTCGACCATCTTCCGCACGCGGCCGTACGCGTCACCGGCGACGACGGAGTCACCGACACGCAGCGTTCCGCGCTGGACCAGCACCGTGGCGACCGGACCGCGGCCGCGGTCGAGGTGCGCCTCGATCGCGACACCCTGTGCCTCCATGTCCGGGTTGGCCCGGAGGTCGAGTGCGGCATCCGCGGTCAGCAGGATCGCCTCGAGGAGACCATCGATGTTGATGTTCTCCCGCGCCGAGATCTCGACGAACATCGTGTCGCCGCCGTACTCCTCGGCCACGAGGTTGTACTCGGTGAGCTGCTGCCGGATCTTGTCCGGGTTCGCGCCCTCCTTGTCGATCTTGTTGATCGCGACCACGATCGGGGCCTTGGCGGCCTGCGCGTGGTTGATCGCCTCGACCGTCTGCGGCATGACGCCGTCGTCGGCCGCCACCACGATGACCGCGATGTCGGTCGAGTTCGCACCACGGGCACGCATGGCGGTGAACGCCTCGTGACCGGGGGTGTCGATGAAGGTGATCAGCCGCGGGGTGCCTTCGAGCTCGGTCTCGATCTGGTAGGCGCCGATGTGCTGGGTGATGCCACCGGCTTCACCTTCGCGCACCTTCGTCTTGCGGATCGTGTCGAGCAGTCGGGTCTTACCGTGGTCGACGTGACCCATGATGGTCACGACCGGCGGCCTGACCTGCAGGTCTTCTTCCTCACCCGAGTCTTCGCCGTAGGTGATGTCGAAGGTCTCCAGCAGCTCGCGGTCTTCTTCCTCCGGGCTGACGACCTGGACGACGTAGTTCATCTCGCCGCCGAGCAGCTCGAGGATGTCGTCCGACACGGACTGCGTCGCCGTGACCATCTCACCGAGGTGGAAGAGCACCTGCACCAGCGAAGCCGGGTTGGCGTCGATCTTCTCGGCGAAGTCGGTCAGCGAAGCGCCACGCGGCAGGCGGATCGTTTCGCCGCTGCCCTTGGGCAGACGAACGCCACCGACGCTGGGCGCCTGCATGTTGTCCATGTACTCCATGCGCTTCTGGCGCTTGGACTTCCGGCCCTTGCGAGCGGGACCACCGGGACGCCCGAAGGCACCCGCGGTACCGCCACGGCCGCCGGGGCCACCACGGCCACCGCCGCCACGGAAACCGCCGCCACCGGCCGGGGCACCGCCGCCGCCACCGGGGCCACCGCCACCGGGACGGAAACCGCCGCCACCGCCGCCGCCGGGACGGAAACCGCCACCGCCGCCAGCACCACCGGGACCGCCGCGGAAACCTCCGCCGCCGCCACCGGGACCGCCACGGGCGCCGCCACCGGGGCCACCACGGGCTCCGCCGCCGGGGCCACCGCGGCCGCCGCCGGGACCACCGGCCGGACGGGCCGGACGGCCCGGCATCATGCCGGGGTTCGGGCGCGGGGGCATGTTGCCCGGGTTCGGCCGGTTACCACCGGGAGCGCCGCCACCGGGACGCGGCGGACGGTTGTCGCCGCCCTGCTGGCCGCCACCGGGACGCGGCGGACGAGTGTCGCCGCCCTGCTGGTTTCCGCCGGGACGCGGACCCGACGGACGCGGGGCCGGGGAACCGGAACCCACACCGAACGGGTTGTTGCCGACGCGCGGGGTACGCGGGCCGGGCTTCGGACCGCCGGGCTTGGGGCCCTGCGGCTTCGGCGGCACGACCGAACCCTGCGACGGCGTCGAGGACGCCGGCGGGGTGGCCGGTGCTGCCGGGGTTTCCTTGGTTTCGGACTGCTTCGGCTCGGCCGGAGCGGCCTTCGCGGCCGGAGCCACCTCTTCCTTGGGCGCCGGCGGCTTGGGGCCGGGGCGCGGACCCGGGCGGACACCCGGGGTGGAGGGGCGGGACGGCTGCTGAGCCGGGGCCGACGGAGCGGACGCCGCGGGGGCGGACGCCGCCGGAGCCTCGGTCTGAGCCGCGGGCGCGGGCTGAGCCTGCTTCGCGGCCGGAGCCGGAGCGGCGGGCTTCGCGGGCGGTGCGGGCGAAGGACGCGGGCCGGGGGTCGGAACAGACTTCTTCTTGCCGTCCTTGGACGGGTACGCGTCACGGAGACGGCGGGCGACCGGCGCCTCGACGGTGGACGACGCGGACTTCACGAACTCGCCCTGTTCCTTCAACTTGGCGAGAACTTCCTTGCTGGTGATGCCGAGCTCTTTCGCGAGCTCATGTACTCGGGCCTTGCCTGGCACAGCTCTCCTCATCTGGGGAGGCCGGCGGCAGACCCGCAGACCTCGTCCTATTGTCGCGCGTTCATTGATTCAGCTTCACGGCTGACTCATGACGGGTCGACCTGCTTCCTGATTCCATCCGGCACCGGGGATGTCCCGGCGCCCTTAGCCTTCGGCGAGCGCTCCAGGCGTTCGTGGACACCCTGGGCGTCGAGCGACCCCGGAACACGAAGTGCTCGGGGAAACGCCCTGCGCCGCTCGGCCTTGGCCAGACAGTCCGGCACGGGGTGCAACCAAGCACCCCGGCCCGGCAACCGCCGACCTTCGTCGACGATCAGCCGCCCGTCCGCCGCGACCACTCGCAGCAACTCGCCGATCAAGGCCCGCCGTCGGCATCCCACACAGGTGCGAACCGGAGTTTTCCGGTCATCCTGGGTGTCGGTCGCCGTCCGCGGGCTCTGAACCACTCGTAAGTCTAGCGCTTCGACCTTCACTCAGCCGAACCGGTTGCCGCGGCGGGCCGCGCCTGCCCGGCGTGTGCTTCGTCACCCTGCTCAGGAGCGGCGTCGCTGCGGATGTCGATACGCCATCCGGTCAGGCGGGCGGCGAGGCGGGCGTTCTGCCCTTCCTTGCCGATCGCGAGTGAAAGCTGGAAGTCCGGGACGACGACGCGAGCGGTCTTGGCCCGCTCGTCGACGACCCGTACGGACACAACCTTCGCGGGCGACAGCGCATTCCCGACGAACCTGGCCGGGTCGTCGGAGAAGTCGATGATGTCGATCTTCTCACCCGCGAGTTCGCTCATCACGTTGCGCACGCGCGCGCCGACCGGGCCGATGCACGCGCCCTTGGCGTTGACGCCGGGCACCGTCGAGCGGACCGCGATCTTGGTCCGGTGTCCCGGTTCGCGCGCGATGGCCGAGATCTCGACCGTGCCGTCGGCGATTTCGGGGACCTCGAGGGCGAACAGCTTGCGCACCAGGTTCGGATGCGACCGCGACAGCGTGATCTGCGGGCCCCGGTTGCCCCGCGAAACGGTGACGACGAAGGCCTTGATCCGGCTGCCGTGTTCGTAGGACTCGCCGGGCACCTGCTCGACCGAAGGCAGCACGCCTTCGATGTCGCCGACCTGGATGACGACCATGCCGCGGGCGTTGGCGCGCGCGTCACGCTGCACCACCCCGGCGACGATCTCGCCCTCCTTGGCGGAGAACTCGCCGAAGGTCTTCTCGTGCTCGGCGTCGCGCAGGCGCTGCAGGATGACCTGGCGCGCGGTGGTCGCGGCGATCCGCCCGAAGCCCTCGGGGGTGTCGTCCCACTCCTCGTCGACCTGGCCGTCCGGGGTGAGGGTGTGCGCGAGGACGCGCACCAGGCCGCTCTTGTGGTCGATGTCGATCCGGGCGTGCGGCTGGTGGCCCTCGGTGTGCTTGTACGCGGTGAGCAGCGCGGTTTCGATGGCCTCGATGACCGTTTCGAAGGGGATGTCCTTGTCCCGTTCGATCGCGCGCAGCGCGGCGATGTCGACGTTCACTTCGGCTCCTCCTTCGGTTCGGTAGCGGCGGCGGTGTGGGCCGCGGCGTCGGTTTCCAACAGTTTCAGGTCCTCGGCAGGTGGTTGCTTGAACTCGATCTCGATGACCGCCTTGGCCACCGAGGCGTACCCGACGTCCCGGAGCTCGCCGTCGACGAGCACGCGCGCGGACTTCTCCCCCGCGTGGCCGACGCGGCCGATGAACGGAGCGCCCTCGACGGGGGTGACCTTGACCAGGCGGAACTTCGCGCGCCGCCAGTGCCTTCGCTGGGTCAGCGGCCGGTCCAGCCCCGGTGAGGTCACTTCGAGGGTGTACGCGCTGGCGAGCACGTGCTCGTTCTCGTCGAGCACGGCGGAGACGGCGCGGCTGACGCTCGCCACCTCGTCCAGCCCGACGCCGTCGTCCCCGTCGACCACGACCTTCACCAGCTGACGGCGGCCTGCTTGCTGGACCTCGAAGGAATCGAGGTCGAAACCCGCGGCCTTGACGGCTTCGGCCACGATGGGCTCCAGCCTGCTGGCGAGGTCGTTGGGCACGGTGGAGCGCTCCTGTTCGGCTGTGGGCGACCCGGCGGTGTGGATCCGGGTTCGGTAGTGGACCAGCTTATCTGGTGACCCCGGTGCGACGCGCGAGCGGCGGCCCCGCGCGGGGTACTGGCAGGATGGGGCGGCGTGACCGGAAGACCGACCGAGCCCACCTTGCCGAGCCGTCGCACTTTCCTGCGCGTGGGAGCGCTGGCCGCGTTGGCCGTGCCGTTGGCGGCCGCCTGCTCCCCAGGGTACGACGAAAGCCCGGATCCACTGGCCCCGCTGCTGAGCGCCGCGGAGTCCGACGTGGCGGGCGCGAAAGCGCTGACCGGCGCCGAAGCCGAAGCGGTCGCGACGGCACGGGCGGCGCACGCGGCGGCGCTCAAGACCGAGGTGGACCGGCTCAACCGGCCGAAGCCGACGCAGTCCGGCCCGGCCGAGAACGCGCCTTCGTCCTTGGAGGGGCTCAAGGAACGGATCGCGCAGGCCCGCAAGCAGGCCGAGGGCCTCGTGCCTTCGCTGCCCCGCTACCGCGCGGGGATGGTCGCCTCCATCGCGGCGGGCTGCGCGGCGCTGCAGCAGAGTTCGGACCAGCTCGGCCGGGGCGACGACGCCGGCCCCGTCACGGTGCCCGCCGGTCCCCCGCTGAACCAGGAGGCGACGGAGGCCGTGCAACAGGCGCTGGCCGCCGAGCACGCCGCGATCTGGGTGTACGGCCTGGTGAGCGCGTACCTTCCGGCGGCCTTCAGCGGCGCGGTGGCGCGGGGCTCGGCCGAGCACGTCAAACGGCGGGACGTCTGCGAACGGATGCTTTCCGCGGCCGGCCAGCCCCCCGCGGGCCCGGAGGCCGCGTACGTGCCGCCGAAACCGGTGACCGACGCCAACTCGGCGATGGAACTGGTGGCGACGGCCGAATCGGACGCGACGGCGGCTTGGCTCGGCGTGATCGACCGGACCGACGACACGACCTTGCGGGCGACGGCCTTGAACGCGCTGATCGGTTCGGCGCGGCGAGGGACGGCTTGGCGGGCGGAGTTCGGTGCGAAGCCGGTGGCGATCGCCATGCCGGGTCAGACCGCGTAAGCCTGCTCAGCGGCGCAGGTCCCCCGAAAGCCGCAAAGCGTCGGTCGCGATCCGCTCCAGCACCGGCTTGTCCTTGTGCTTGTTGTAGAAGCCCGCCAGCACGATGGCCACCTCCGGCCCGGTGACGTGGGAGTCGTAGGCCGCGTCCTGTCCCGAGATCTTCGGGGCACCCTGTCCCTTGAAGGTGCCGTCGCGCACCAGGTCGGACACGTTGCCCGTGCCGTCCTTGTCGGTGAGCGCCTTGAGCTGGGTCGCGGTGACCTCGCCGGGCATGGTGACCAGGACGACCGACACCAGCGCCTTCTGCCCGCCGGTCTCGGTCGTGTACAGCGCCCGCGACAGCCGCGTGCAGGGCGTCTGGGTGAAGAAATCCTTGGTGTCGCCGTAGGACTTGCTCGCGCAGTCGGAGGTGACCTGCGGGCCCTCGATCAGCGTGTACTGGAACTGGCCGCTCTTCTCCGGGGTGTCCGCGACCGGGGTCGTCTCCGGCTCGTGCCGGATCAGCCACCAGAGCAGGGACGACACGACCGCGATCGCGACCAGCGCGGCGCCTTTCAGCGCCAGGGTCTTGGTGTCCCTCGACGGCTTCGGCGCGAGCGGCGGCCCACCCGGCCCTGCCGGTCGCACCGGCTGAAGCCGGGCCGTTTCCGTCGCTCCCGGGGTAAATTGCGCACCAACCACGGGGTCATACGGTAGTTCACCGGCCCCGGGCGGTTCACCTGAACGTGCTTATCACCCGTTCCACGTCGTCAGCGGTGTTGTAGAGATGGAACCCGAATCGCTGCCGTCCGGCCCGGGTACCGGCCACGATGCCGGCTTCCTTGACCCGGTCGGCCGCCGCGTCGAGCGAGACGATCGCACTCCCCTGACCGGGTGAGCCGAGCGCTTCGAGGAGCGAGTCGGCGAGCCCCACGCAGTGCGCGCGGACGGCTTCGAGGTCCAGGGAGCCGAGGTAGTCCAGCGAGACGGCGGCGCCGACGAACGCGAGCCAGGCCGGGGACAGGTCGAGTGACCGGGTGCCCTCGGCGAGCCTCAGCGGGAGGCCGTAGACGGTCTGCCAGCGGTCTTCCCCGGCGTACCAGTTCGCGGCGACCGGCAATGCCCGCTCCAGCACCCGCGGATGCGCGGCGAGCCACGCCGCCCCGCGCGGCGCGAGCAGCCATTTGTACCCGGCGGCGACGACCCAGTCGGCCCAGCCCAGGTCGAGCGGCTGCCACCCGGCGGCCTGCGTGGCGTCGAGCAGCACCGCCGTGTCCGCGGCCTCGGCGGCGGCGCGGAGCCTGTCGAGGTCGATCTGGGCGCCGTCCGCGGACTGGACGATGCTGACCGCGACGAGGTCATGCCCCTCGACGCGGTCGGTCAGCTCGGCCAACGGGACTTCGGTGACCTTCACCCCGCGATGTGCTTGAGCCGCGAACGGGAAGGTGACGCTGGTGAAATCGTTCGCGGCGACCAGCACACTGGCGCCGTCGGGCAGCCCGGCCGCCACGTTCGCGATCAGCTGCGAGACGGTCGCCCCGATCGCGACCCGGTCCGCCGGGACCCCGATCAGCGCGCCGAACCCCGCCCGGGTGCGCGCGACGGGCTCGTCGAAATCCGGCGGGCGAGCCTCGCCGCGCCGCCACCGTTCGACCGCTTCAGCCACCGCGTCGGCCGCGTGCGACGGCGGGATGCCGATGCTGGGGGTGTTCAGATATCCGGGCGGACAGGCGAATTCGGCGCCGAAGCTCTGCATGTCCGGAGAGATTAGTGATTTTCGGGGAGCAGCCGCACGACATCGTCGTAGGACGGCGGCGTCAGCGGGAGTTCGCCGCCATCGCGGACGGCTTCCACCGCGCGCAGCGTGGCGGCCAACGCCATCCGATACGGCAGGGACCCGAGGCTGACCCGCGCGACACCCAGCCCGGCCAGGCCCGCGACGGTCACCCTGCCGGGCAGGAACAGCAGGTTCACCGGTACGCCGACGGCCTCGACCAGCCGCTCGACGTCGGCGGGTCCGGCGAGACCGGGTACGAACACCCCGTCGGCACCTGCGTCCACATAGGACTGACAGCGGCCGATCGCGGCCTCGATGTCGGGCCGCCCCAGCCAATGGGTGTCGGTGCGCGCGTTGACGAAAATCCCGGGCGCACGCTCCTTCGCCGCCGTGATCTTGGCCGCTTGCCGCACGGGGTCGCCCAGGGCGTCTTCGAGGTTGATGCCCGCGACGCCCGCTTCGGCGAGTTCCGCGGCGAGCGCCCCCACTTCGCCCGGGTCGTCACTGAAGCCTTCGGCGACGTCGACGCTGATGAGCGTGTCCAGCGCGGTCAGCCGCCGCGCCAGCCGGACGGTCGCGTCCTTGGAGGACGGGGCACCGTCCGGCTCGCCCTCGGCGGCCGAGACCCCGAGGCTCGTCGTCCCGAGTGCCGGGAAGCCTTGCGCGGCCAGGAAGGCGGCCGCGCCGAACTCCCAGACGTTCGGCAGGAGCAGCGGGGAACCGGGGACGTGCAGTGCGGCGAAGGCTGTCATGTCTTGAAGGTAGCCAGCGGACGCTTCGGTGACGGCCGAAGTGTCAGGTCCGTGAAGGACTCCTTGAGGGACTCGGGGATCGTCGCCCGGTCTCACACCTTGATCAACGGAAGATCCGGGACACTCAACGTCCCCGATCCTCCGTTGATCAAGCTCGTGCCGATCACCGGCAACCCGCACAAGCTCCACACCAGTAGGTAAACAAATACGAGTCCCTCAAGGAGTCCTTCACGGAATCCCGGTGTTCGCCACGTTCGTCCCACCTGCACCAGTAGCCACAGCAACTGCGCGTGAAGGACTCCTTCACGCGGCTGAGCCCAGGGTCCCGGCAAAGTCGGGACCGTGCAGGTCGGTGACCTCTTCGTCATGGCGCAGGCCGACGTCTATGAAGGAATTGGGACGTTGAGTGTCCCAATTCCTTCATGGACACGGGGTCGCACCCGGTTGCGAAGCTTGATCAACAGAACTTCAGGGGGCATGCCCCTGAACCCGGTGCACCTCGAGTGTGGAGGATTTGGGACGTTCACCGTCCCAAATCCTCCACACTCGGACCCCGCAGGCATCAGCGATGCCACATCCGGACCACCAAGAGCCGCACTGACCAGCAACTCTGCGACTTTGCCGGAACCCTGCGGCTGAGCCGAGGGAAGGGGCCTTCACGCGCATCAGATCCGGGCAGCGGGGTGCGGATCCGACCCGCTGTTTCGGCACAAGCGCGCGGTCGAGGTCGCGAGGCTGAGGGAGCTACCCGAGACATGACGGTCGTCGGAAGACCCGAATCGCCACTCACGACCGTCAGGCCCGCTCCAAGAACGGCGTCAGCAGCTCCGGCACCGATTCCTCCGCGAAAAGCAGCCCCTGCTCCTCCCCCGCGTCATACACCGAGTACGCCCCGGCACCGGCGGCCGTGGTCGCGACGACGGTCAGCAATCCCTTGCGCCGCTGGAAGATCGACTGCTTGACCGTCCAGCCGATCACCCCTTCGCGGTCCAGGGCGAACGTGCTGCGCCGCACGGTCCCGTGCCGCCCGACGAGATAGCGCCCGGTGATCCCGTGCCCGAGGTTGCGGTAGGCGTCCAGTGCCAGCAGCACCGACACCGGCAGCAACACGACGCCGAGCGCCACACCGATCACCAGCAGGACGTCGGTCAGCAGGAAGCCGAGGATCGCGAAGATCGCCAGCAGCACCACCACCGAACCGGCCCACCAGCGCAGCAGTCGTCCCCGCGCGGCGCGCGGATGGCCGGTGAGCCGGACGGCTTCGGTCGGCGAGACCGGCTCGCGCAGCACGTCCGCGGCGATCCGGTTGGCCGTCGCGACCGGCGCGGCCGGCAGGAGCGTGTGGTAGTCGGTCTTGTCGTTGTCGTCGCCGCGCCGCATGCCGGTGGCGATCGCGTCGACGCGCGCCGCGCCGGCGATCCGGTTCCCGAGCGGCTCGACGAGGTCGATGCCCCGCAGACGGCGTTCCTCGATCGAGATCGAACGGGTGGTGAACAGCCCGCGACGTACCCGCAGCGTGCCGCCGGATTCGCGGTCGAGCCGGAAGTTCCACCACATCTCGACCCACAGGCCCAGCGCCCCGACCAGGCCGACGACCATCGCGATCGCCAGCAGGATCAGGATCGCCACCACCAGCGGGATCCCGCGGAACAGCCCGAACACCCAGTCGATCAGCCCCTTCTGCAGCCCGGCCCAGTCCGAGATCTGCATGAGGCCACCGCCCGCGGCGAGACCCAGCGCCGGGGTCAGGAACGACATCGGCGCGTAGCGGATCCACCGGGGGTCCAGCGTGGCGAGCGGCGCGTTCTCGTCGGTCTCCGCGATTTCGTCGCGGCGCAGGAGTTCCGCGCGCAACCGTTCGGCTTCGGCGCGGGAGACCGGGTTGAGTTTGAGCCTGCCCTGGCCGCCCGATTCGGGCGAGCCGGTGCCGATGGTCACCACCGCGATGCCGAACAGCCGGTGCAGCGGGTTGGCCGTCAGGTCGACGTTGCGGATCCGGTCGCGCTGCAGGGATTTCCTCGACCGGACCACCAACGTGAACGCCGTCTCCAGCCGTTCCGGCGTGACCCGGTACCGCATCGCCTTCCAATAGAACAGGTCGACCAGCACGCTGCCGCCGACGAGCAGCAGGCCGCCTGCCATGACCCAGGCGAGCGCGACCCAGAACCGCACGCCGCCGCCGACGATCGCGGCCATGGTGGGGATCGCGGCTCCGACGGCCACCCCCGCCATCGTCAGCGCGGTGACGGGCAGCGTCCGCTTGTCGAGTGCGCTCCACCCCTCGGATTCGCCCGAAGTCATGTCGCGTCCCCCGGCGTCGCCTGCGTCGTCTCGGTGAGCTGCTCGGACAGGCTCGCGGCCAGTTCGTGGTCGAGCCCCCGGATCTTGACCGCACCCCGCGCCGACGCCGTCGTGACCGTGACGGTCGCGAGCTTGAACACCTGCTGCAGCGGTCCGCGCAGGGTGTCCACGGTCTGGATCCGGGACATCGGCGCGACCCGCCACTCCTGCCAGAAGAACCCCGAACGCGTGTACACCGCGGTCTCGGTGACCTCCCAGCGGTGGACCTTGAACCACCACACCGGCATCGCGATCACCCAGGCCAGTCCCAGCACCGCGAGCACCGCCGCCGGTGTCAGCAGCCAGGTCCGCGCGGGTGCGACGATCAGCCCGAGCAGCACCAGCACCAGCACCGGCGCCCCGAAGATCAACGCCCCCTGCGACCGCCACCAGCCGAGCACGCGCCGGTCCAGCGCGTTCCGCGGCGGCCTCAGCCGCACCTTCCCCCGATCGGCTTCCACCGATGTTCACCCCCGACGATCGTTTACAATGCGATCGCATCGTAATAGCGTGGGACAGTAGTGGCAATGCGATCGCATTGCAAACGGCCTCGGCGGAACGGACGGTGAAGGTGCCGAAGCAGGTGGATCACGCCGCGAGGCGGGCGGAGATCGCCGAGGCGCTGACGCGGCTGACGGCCACACGCGGCCTCGAAGGCGTCAGTCTCCGGCACGTCGCGGCGGAGGCGGGCATGTCGATGGGCCTGGTGCAGCACTACTTCAAGACCAAGGACGAGATGCTGCTGTTCGCCGTCGAGCGGCGCTCCCAGGTGTACGAAGAGCGCCTCAAGGCCCGGCTGGCGGCCGGCGAACTGCCGTCGACCCCCAAGGCCATCCTGCGCGCCATCATGACCGAGATCCTTCCCCTCGACGAACGCAGCCGAGGTGACTGGCTGATGGGTGTCGCGTTCTTCATCCGCACGATCTCCGACCCGTCGTTCGCGGCCGCGTATTCCGAAGGCGTGCCGCAGTTGTTCGAACTGTTCGCCGTGCTGATCCGGCAGGGACAGGAGGCGGGCGATGTCGACAAGTCGGCCGACCCGGAGCACGAAGCGGCGATCCTCTGGGCGCTCGCCGATTCACAGGGCACCAACATCGTGATGAAGCACCGCACCCCGGACGAGGCGGTGTCCACTGTGGACTACTACCTCGACCGGCTGTTCGGTGCCGGTTCAGCTCCCGCCGGATGAGGCCGCGGCCGAGGCCCGTACCGCGCGCAGCTCCCGGAACAGCTTCCGCAGCGCGGGAACCGCGTCCCCGCCCCGTTCCGTCAGCTCCTCGATCCGCTCCTTGTACCGGCGCCTGTCCCCGCCCGAAACGACGCCGCGGAGCTCGACGGCCGCCACCAGCGCGGTGAGCGCGGCGTCCACATCGGACACCGGCCCGGAACCCCGCAGCGCCTGATCGACCATGGCCCGCAAGCGTTCGACGACGGCGGGCTCCCGCACGATCGGCCGCCGCGACGGGAACAGGCCCAGTATCCGCCCCGTCCGCAGTTCGATCACGCCCGCCGCGTCGAGCTGGGATTCCAGCGCCTCCAAGGTGCCGCGGGCGTCCTTGCGCACCCACCACTTCCACTTGCGCGGGCTCTCCCCCGCCACCTCGGCGAGCAACTCGTCGAGGACGAGATCCCCGGTCGGTCCGGCACCGGACACCGTGACCAGGCCGTCCGCGTCGGCGGCCCGGCCGCGCAGGACGAGGTCGGTCAACGCGGCGCCGCGGATCAACAGTCTCGTGCGGTCCCGGTCCCGCAGCCTGTCGTTCGTGACGTCGCAAGCGAGCAGATATGCCTTGGCGGGTAAAGAAAGTTCGGTCATCAGTGCCTCTCCAGCTTCGGCCAGATCTCATTCCATGAACCCCGCCTGCCGTCATACCGCCACAACAGCCCTTCCACCACCGGGGTCACCTCGGCGAAGTACGGCTTGAGCAGTTCCGGATCGAATCCGGCGAACAGCACGCTGCCCGCGGACTCCGGCGGGCGGTCGAAATACCAGTAGCCGCGATGGCCACTGTAGACACGTTCGATGCCGTACTGCCGACCGTAGAACTCGGTCGCGGCGGCGAACGGATAGATCTCGGCGTAGACGGCGGTGTGCGCCTTCTTCTCCGGCGGCAGGGCGGCGTAGGTCTCCCCGATCACCTTGACCAGCTCCTGTTGCGGCAGTTCGCCGCCCGCGAAGGAGGTGCCGAGCGCGATCGGGCCGACGCTCGTCCTGGTCATGGTCGCCGGGAAGATCGGCAGGCCGGCGAGGGTGATCACCGCCGAAAGCACCATCGCGGGCCACGCCACCAGCCGCCACCGGGGAACGTGGTTCACGAAGCCGGTCGCCGCGGCGGCGAACGGCAGCGCGAAAACGCTCATCAGGTAGTAGGAACGGCCGTGCAGTACCAGGAAAGCCACGATGAGCGCGGCTATCGCTACCCCCAAGAAGCGATAGCCGCGAAGTTCCCGTGAACAGATCAGCCGGACGAGGCCGTAGACGAACGCGAGCACGCCCGCGCCGACACCCGCCATCAGGAACCCGTCGCGCAGGAAAACCCAGGTGCCGGGGAATTCCGCGGCCACGACGTCGTTCATGAGCAGATACGGCCAGCCGTGCGACGCCTGCCAGACCAGCGTCGGCACCGTCGCGACGAGGGCGATTCCCGCGCCCAGCCACAATTTCGGGCGCCGCACGAGTTCCCGTGGCCCGAGCACGAGCGCGCTGACGAGCGCGAGCACCCAGAAAGCGGGGATGAGGAACTTCGTCTGCAAGGAGATCGCGGTCACCACCCCCGCCCAGACCAGGAGCCCGTCGCGGCGGGTGCGCGTCCAGCGGACGACCAGCCAGACGATCACCGTCCAGAGGAACGGATCGAAGACGTAAGTTCCGATCCAATGGCTGACGATGATCACCCCGGACGTCGCGTAGAGCCCGGCCGCGAGGACCTGCGCGCCGCGTCCACCACCCAGTTCCCTGGCGATCAGGGCGGTGACCACCACGCCGGCCACCGCGGCCAGCGTCATCGGCAGGCGCAGCAACACCAGTGAACCGGGGAACAGCCAGTCCATCGCCCCGGCCAGCGCCGGGATCAACGGCGGCTGGTCGAAATAGCCCCACGCCAGGTGTTCCCGGCCGGCCATCAGGAAGTACAACTCGTCGAAACCGTGCGCGTACCGGCCACTGGTGGCCAGCAGCGCGGCTCCGGCCAGCGCGGCGACGACGAACACCGGCAGGCGGGCGAAAACCTGTTCCTGTCCTGTTCGGACCGTTCCGGCCGTCTGGGTCGTGTTGCTCATGATCTCCAGTCCACCGGAGACTGCGCCGGGGAGAAACCGGGTAAAGAGGATCACCGCATAGACGAAAGTTGCGGGTCCCCAGCCGTTGGTCGCCGGTCACAGGCGATACCGGTCCCGGCTGGCTACCGTGATCCGGTGGAGAAAAGCAGGCCGTTCCGGCCCGGTCCGGCCGACACCTTCTGGCTCACGGTGGCGGCGCTCGCGTTCGCGGGCCTGGACATCACGCTGTACGTCTTCGGCGAGCCGACGACAGGCTGGGCGGGTCCCGCGGCGGGGGTCACCCTGCAGGTGCTGCTCGATTTGTCGTTACTCCTGTTGTTCCGCTTCCCGCGGCTGGTCGCCGGCCTGGTCCTGGCGGGCGCGCTGCTGATGCTCGCCTCCGACCTGCTTTCACCCGGGCTGCTGGTGCCGGAGCGGCAGTTGACGTTGATGACCGTCCCGTCGATCACCCCGGTCGTGCTGAGCCAGCTGGCGCGCCTGATCGACCGGCGGACCCTCCTGTGGCTGACCGCGATCCTGGTGGTCTGCGCGTCCCGACCGTGGGACGCGCACTGGAACACCACCCCGTTCGGCCTGCTGAACACGGCGCTGCCCACCACGATCTCGCTGTACTTCGAGGCGCGGCGCCAGTTGCTGCGCTCACTGCGGGACCGGGCCGAACGCGCCGAACGCGAGCAGCATCTGCTCGCCGAACGGGCCCGCGCCGAGGAGCGCCGGAAACTGGCCGAAGAGATGCACGACGTCGTCACCCACCGGCTGAGCCTGATGGTGCTGCACGCCGGGGCGCTCGGCGTCGTCTCGGCCGACGAGGCGGTGCGGACCTCCGCCGAGGACATCCGGCGTGAAGGCGCGCTGGCGCTGGACGAACTGCGTGACCTCGTCGGGGTGCTGCGCAACGGCGCGAACGCCGGGCCGCGCACCCTCACCGACGGTACGGCGGGCGATCCGGCGACGCTGGTCGCGGAATCGACGTCGGTGGGTATTCCGACCGAGCTGACCGTGCACGGCGATCCCGGGCGGATCTCCCCCACCGTCGCGCGTACGGCGTACCGCGTCGTGCAGGAGGCGCTGACGAACATCCGCAAGCACGCCCCGGGCTCGACGGCGACCGTCGAGCTCCGCTACCACGCGGACGGTCTGGATATCGCCGTGGAGAACACGCGGGCGGGGGCACCGGCCGATCCCGCGCTGGCGGACAGCGGATCCGGCGCCGGGCTGGCCGGGCTACGGCAACGCGTCGAGCTGATCGGCGGCCGGTTCGACGCCGGCCCGATCGCGAGCGGCGGGTACCGCGTCGATGCGATACTGCCCGCCTACGTCCCGACGGCGGAGGGAGATGCGTGATCCGGGTGGTCGTCGTCGATGACGAACCGATGGTCTGCGCGCATCTGCGGACGATCCTCGGTTCCGCGGCCGACATCGAGGTGGTGGCGCAGGCCCAGGATGGCGCCGAGGCCGTCGAAGCCGTCGTCCGGCACCGGCCGCGGGTGGTGCTGATGGACCTGCGGATGCCCGGCGTCGACGGGCTGACCGCCATCGAACGGATCGCGAAACTGCCGGAACCGCCCGCGGTCGTCGCGCTGACGACGTTCGACGCGGACACCTACGTCATCCGCGCGCTGCGGGCGGGCGCGGCCGGGTTCCTGATGAAGTCGACGCCGCCGGAGGATCTCATCGGGCTGGTCCGCGTCGCCGCCGACGGGCACACCGTGCTGTCTCCCGAGGCCGCGCGGCGGCTGGTGGCGATGTCCGCCGACGGACGGCGTCGCGGCGACGACGCGCGGCGCAAGACCGAGGGACTGACCGAGCGGGAAACGGACGTCCTCGCCTGCCTCGGCGAAGGACTGTCCAATGCGGACATCGCGGCGCGGCTGCATCTGGCGGAGGCGACGGTGAAGAGTTACGTGTCGCGGATGCTGGTCAAACTGGACTGCGCGAACCGGACCCAGGCGGGGCTGCTCGCGCACGAGGCCGGTCTGGTCAAGCGCTGAGCTGTCTCCCCAAGGACGCCCTGCGCCCGACGGAGACTTCACCGTCGCGCGCCTCTCTTGGCCGAAGGCCACGGAAACGTTTTGTAGGGCGCCTTAAACGGCTGCGCGAGGTGCCTGCGTTCCTGCGCCCTGCGAAACGTTTCCGTCAGCGCGCGACAGACTGGCGCCGTCGTAGTTTTTGCGGGCGTCGAGGACCTCGCCCATGTGCACGCGGGCCCACTTGTCGAGCATGTCGAGCGGTTCGGCCAGATTACGGCCGAGTGCGGTCAGCTCGTACTCGACGTGCGGCGGGATCTCCGGATACGCGGTGCGGGTCAGGATGCCGTCGCGGACGAGGCTGCGCAGCGTCTGGGTGAGGACCTTCTGCGAGATGCCGCGCACACGTTTGCCGATTTCGGTGAACCTGAGCGGGCCGTCGCCGAGCACGCCGACGATCAGCACGGTCCACTGGTCGCCGATGCGGTCGAGCAGCGCGCGGGTGGGGCAGTCGGGATCGTACGGGTTTCCGAGCACGTGACCTCCTCACTCTCCCGGGGAGAGTAACACGCCTAGCGAGAGGGAGCGGGCTGCATCAACGCCTCGAACAACAGGATGAGGTGACGGCGGCCGCGGTCCCAGCGCGCCTCCAGTTCGTCCTGGTCACGGGTCGCCCAGCTGGCGATGAGGATGCCGCGGACGACGTCCATCGCCGTGTACACCGCGTGCAGGAACTCCGGATGCGCGGAATGATCCGGGAGCAACGCCTTGCCGAACTCGACCAGGCTGCTCGTCGCGATCGGCTCGACCACCGCCATCTGCGCGCGCAGTTCCGGGTCCGTGCGCGAAGCCACCCACAGCTCGACGGTCGCCGAGAAGACCGGCCCCTGATGCATCTCCCACATCAGCTGCAGCGCGTCCCCGACCGGGTCGGCCGACGCCTTGAGCCGGTCGATCTCCGCCATCGCGACCTCGGTGCGTTTGGCCGCGAGATGCCGGATCGCGGAGGTGACGAGGTCCGCCTTGGTCGGGAAGTGGTGCACCTGCGCGCCACGGGTCACCCCGGCACGGTCCGCGACGCGGGTGGTCGTGGTGCCCGCGTAGCCGTACTCGACGAGACAGTCGATCGTGGCGTCGAGCAGCCTCACGCGCATCGCGGCGCTGCGTTCCTCCTGCGTGCGTCGTGGGGCTGCCATGCGCCTACTTTATGGGGCGCCTCGCGAGGCGCGCGCCACGAGGCTCTCGACCATCCGCCCGATGAAGCGGCCGAGGAACCGGCGATAGAACCAGCCGGTGCCGGGGATCTTGGCGGTGAACGTCGAATGCCAGTGGACGTCGGTGCCGTTTCGCTCGGGAGTGAGGTCGACGTACGCGCGGTAGTCGCGCAGCGGCAAGCCCTTGCGCAAGGTGTAGCCGAAGCGTCTGCCGGGTTCGAGCGCGATGACCTCTTCGCAGGCGTTGACGCCGTTGGTGCGGAAGACGCCGACAGCGCCGAGGCCGTTCTGGTCGCCCTTCTCGAGGAGGCGGAACTCGCCCAGCGGGGACCAGTCGGTCCAGTGCTCACGGTCTTGGAGGAGGGCGTAGACGGCTTCGGGGCTCGCGCTCGTGTGGCCGTGGACTGAGATGCGCTGGATCTTCGCCATGCGGGCTCCTTCTTCCTCTCCTCCAGACCTACCACCACAGCCGAGGGCTCTGCATTTATTGAGGGGTAAGTCAAACGTGTCGTGTCGCGGGCTGTGGTCGCTGCTGCCTACGCGTTTCCCTGGTGGTGAAGGCTTCCTTGCCTACGCTGACGGTAGTGAAGGAGCCCTTCACTACCGTCAGGCGTGATCCCTGATGACAGTGGGACGGCTGTGACATCAACGTCCCGTCTTGAAGTCCGTGAAGGCCTCCTTGAGGGACCCAGAGTCCCTCAAGGAGGCCTTCACGGACTTACCACCCACCACGCCACCTTTGCCTTACCGCTCAATAGTTCTCTGAATGCGGTAGTTCACGTGCCACCCAAAGCCGCATTTAGAGGACTAAATGCGAGGAGTGACGGGCACCGAGAGCGAAGTCCCGGCCAGGTCGAAGGTCACCTGGGCGCCGGGCGCGGGCAGTGCCGGGTCGAACATGTCCGCGTCGGTCCCGCCCAGGACGAGCGCCAGCCGGTGCCCGGCCGGGACGACGTGGTCGAGGCTGCTCAGCCGGAACGTCATCGCGTACGCCTTCCCGGGCTCCAGCGGCTCACCCCGCCACAGCGACCGGTGGTGACCGAGGTCCGCCCAGCCGGTCGCCACGATCCGGGTGTCGGTCGTGGTCAGGTCCGCGACGGTGTCGAGGAAACATCCGGTGTCCGCGGCCGTGCCCGCACCCCAGCAGGACCGGCTCGTCAGGTTCTTGGTGCCCAGCGCGGGGAACCGCGTGTTCCGCACGGTCGCCGGGCCGTAGTCGACCAGCACCGCCCCGAGCCGCGCGCTGGGTTTGTCGGAACGGGCGGTCACCGTCACCGTGGGGGTCCCGGCGACGCGGGTGTCCGCGCGCACGGGCTCCTCCGCGAAGACAGCACGGTCCGG
Organism: Amycolatopsis sp. NPDC039088; assembly: GCF_055598845.1. Classification (NCBI taxonomy): domain Bacteria; kingdom Bacillati; phylum Actinomycetota; class Actinomycetes; order Pseudonocardiales; family Pseudonocardiaceae; genus Amycolatopsis; species Amycolatopsis sp. NPDC039088. The sequence continues at coordinate 107,561 of NZ_JBVKAE010000029.1, forward strand.
GCTGGGCTCTGCCGGGTTCTCCACCCACCGGGACGCCCCGCGCGCCGGATCCTCGGTCACCGAAACCGCGCCCGGCGAAGGGTGCTTCCCCAGCCCGCCCGCCACCGAAGGCCACAACGTGCGCGACCGCGAGACAGGCGGCCAGCGGCGTTCGTCGGTCCACCGGTCCGGGGTGTGCTCGATCCGGATCGCGGGTTCGGTCTCGACGCCGTTGCGGATCCCGAGCAGCCACCGGTCGAACCAGCGGTGCAGCGTCCGCACGAACAGCGACCGGTCGAGATCGAACGGGTCGACGTGCGCCGCCTGGTGCAGCCACGCCTTGCGCGGCACGCCGGCGGAGTTCAGCGCCTCCCACCACGGTCCGAACTGGATCGGGTCGACGTTGAGATCGTGGAAGCCCATCGACGCGAAAACACTCGCGCGGACCTTCCCGGTCTTCGCGACGTAGTCGAGCCCGCGCCAGTATTCGTTGAAGTTCCCGTCCGTACCCGCACGCCGCGCGTTGTCCTCCTCGAACGGCTCGCACAGCTTCGCGGCCCGCTCGTTGTAGAAGCCCGGTCCGCCAGCCCAGCCGAAGTACGCGCCGTTCCCGTTGTGCACCTCGTAGTACGAGCTGACCCCGGCGATCGGCACGATGGTCTTCAGGCCGTCGATCCCGGACGCCGCCATCCCGATCGCCGTCGCCCCGTCCTGCGACTTCCCGATCGCGCCGACCGACCCGCTCGCCCAGTCCGCGCGGACCCGCTCCGGCCCGAACGGCGTCCGGAACGCGCTCGCGCGACCGTTGAGCCAGTTCACGACCGCGTTGCCGGACGCGACATCGTCGAAACAGCCGGACGAGCGGTTGGTGCCCCCGACGTCGACCAGCACGACGGCGTAGCCGCGGGGCACGAAGTAGTTGTCGTAGAAGAGCGGGAACCCCGACGGCGTGCCGTCGGGCAGGTAGGTCTTGGGCTGGCGCTCGTTGCCGCGGCCGACCTTCTCGAAGTACGGGCTCACGTCCATGATCACCGGGATCCGCGCGAGGAGTTCCGACGGCCGGATGATGTCGGCGGCGACCCGGTCGGTCAGCCCGTCACGGTCGAGATCCTGGCCGGTCTCCACCCAGGCCGTCTCCCGGATGGCCTTCTCGTAGGAGAACACCGACTCACTGACCCCGTCCCGCAGGACGAACGCGGGTGGTGACGCGATGGCCGGTGCGGCGGTGAGCAGCAGCGCCGCCACCACGGCGGCGGTCAAGGTCTTCAGCCCCATCGGCCGAGTATCGCTTACAAAACCCGAACATGACCCCCACATTCCCCGTATCCGCCCGCGCGACGCTCTTCCCATGCTGAAACACACCATCGCCGCCTGCCTCACCGCGGCAGGCCTCATCGCCCTCGCCCCCGCCGCCTCGGCACAGACGAATCCGATCACCCTCAGCCCGGAAGAGTCCCAGCAGCTGTGCGCCGACTGGCTGCCCAAACTCACCCAACGCACCGCGAAGCTCACCGACCGCATCAACGGCGGGCCCGAGATCCGCGGTTCCGTAGCGAACCTCAAGGCCAGGGCGGAGGACCAGCGCAAGAAGGGGCACAACGACGCGGCCGACAAGCTCCAGAAGCGCGCTGACAAACGCAGTGGACGGCTTCCCGAACTCACCGCGGCGAAGCAGAAGCTGGACGCCTTCACGGGCGCGCATTGCAAGGCGGGCAAGTGAGGCGCCTCCTGGCCGCGGCCCTCACCGCGATGGCGCTGACCGGCGTGGCCGCGTGCACCGATCAAGAGCCGGTTTCGAGCCCGTCACCCGGTGAACTGAGCGACGTCCAGCGCACCCTCGACGCGATCGACCAGGACATGGCCGGCGATCCGGCCCCGTGACAGGATCGGGCGGTGACGACACAACCGGGACGCGGGCTGGTGCTGGTCGTCGAGGACGACCCCGCGATCGCCGAACTCGCCTCGCTGTACCTGCGGCGGGACGGGTTCGGCGTCCAGGTCGAGGCGGACGGCGGCAAGGCGCTCGCCACGATCCGGCGGCTCCGGCCGGTCGCGATCGTGCTCGACATCGGACTGTCCGGAATGGACGGTATCGAGATCTGCCGCACGCTGCGCGCGGACGGCGACTGGACACCGGTGCTGTTCGTGACCGCCCGCGACGACGAACTGGATCGCCTGCTCGGGTTGGAGATCGGCGCGGACGACTACCTGACGAAACCGTTCAGCCCGCGTGAGCTCTCCGCCAGGGTCCGGACAGTACTGCGTCGCGCCGCCGGGTCCGCGCCGCCCGCCGAGACGTACGCCGCGGGCGAGGTCCGTGTCGACGTCACCCAGCGCCGGGTCTGGGCCGCCGACACCGAGATAGCGCTGACGTCGACCGAGTTCGACCTGCTGACCCATCTGGTGCGGCGGCCAGGTCAGGTGTTCAGCCGCGAGCAGCTGCTCAGTTCCGTGTGGGGATACGCGGCGTCGGCGGGGACACGGACCGTCGACGTCCATATCGCCCAGTTGCGCGGGAAACTGGGCGGTCACAGTCCGATCAGGACGGTCCGGGGCATCGGTTACGCGGCGGACGCCGGATGAGGCGGACCTCGCTCGCGCTGCGGATCACCGTGGTATGCCTGGCGATCGCCGCGGTCGCGGTGGTGGTGGCCGGGCTGGTCGCGGCCCGGCTGATCCGCACCGCCGGGACCGACGTGCTCCGGCAGTCGCTCTCGGCGCAGGCCGACGTGGTCGCGAGCCAGCTCGACGAGACCGGCATCGGCAACCGGCTCGGTGTGGGCAAGGTCGCGGAGGTCGTGCGGGGGCAAGGAATCGACGTCGTCGTCCGCCGTCCGAACGGGACACTCGACGGCGGCGGGACGGTCGCCGCGATCGCCGCGGCCAAGGCGGGTCTCACCCGCTCGGGCTCGGACACGGTGTTCGTCGACGGACAGCAGTACCTCGTCGAGGTCCGCACGGTCGGCGCGAAGGGTGCCGCGTTCGCGCTCGTCCAGTCCACCAAGACCGGCGAGGCCCGGGGACGGCCGCTGGTGCGGAACATCGTGCTCGCTCTCGGCGCCGGGCTGGCGGTCGCCGCGATCGCGGGCCTCGTGCTGAGCCGGATGCTGTCGCGACCGCTGCGCCGGGCCGCCTCGGTGGCGAACGGGATGCGCGCCGGGCGCCGTGACCTGCGCGTCCCGGTCGAGGGGCCGTCCGAGGTCGCGGACGTGGCGAAGTCGGTCAACGAACTGGCCGACGCGCTCCAGTACAGCGAGGCGCGGCAACGCGAGTTCCTGCTTTCGGTGTCGCACGAGCTGCGGACGCCGCTGACCGCCGTCACCGGATTCGCCGAGGCCATCGAGGACGGCGTGGCCGAGGGCGAGGACGCGCGACGCGCAGGGCAGACCATCCACCGTGAGGCTGTCCGGCTGGAACGCCTGGTCAGCGACCTGCTGGAGCTGGCGAGGCTCGGCGCCGACGAGTTCCGGCTCGATCCGGCGAGGCTCGATCTCGCCGCGCTGGTCGACGAATGCGCCGAAGTCTGGCGGCTGCGGTGCGCTCGGCAGAACGTCACGCTGCTGGTCGAGCGGCCATCCGGCGAAGTCCCCGTCATCGCCGATCCGCGACGGCTTCGCCAGGTCGTGGACGGCCTGGCCGAGAACGCCCTGCGGGTGACCCCGGCGGGTGCGCCGATCGTGTTCTCGCTGGTGACCGACGCGGGCCAGGCACGGCTGGCGGTGCGCGACGGCGGGCCGGGGCTGGCGCCGGAGGACTATCCGGTCGCGTTCGACCGCGGTGTGCTGAACAAGCGGTACCGCGACCGCCGCCCGGTCGGTTCTGGGATCGGGCTCGCGCTGGCCCATGGCCTGGTCACGCGTATGGGCGGGACGCTGACCGCCGGTCCGGCGCCCGAGGGCGGGGCCGCGTTCACCGTCGCTTTCCGGCTAGGGTGAGCACGTGGAGATGTTGCACCTGCGGTATTTCGTGGCCGTCGCCGAGGAACTGAACTTCTCCCAGGCGGCCAGAAAGCTGCATATGGCCGCCTCCCCGCTGAGCCAGCGCATCAAGGATCTCGAACACGAACTCGGCCACAAACTGTTCGACCGCAGCACGCATCACGTCACGCTCACCGCGGCGGGGTCCGCGCTGCTCCCGATCGCCCGGGACGTCCTCGAACAGGTCAACGCGATTCCCTGGCGACTGCAGGAGGCGGTGAAACCGCGGCGGAGCACCGTATTCGTCGGAATGCCCGGCGGGGTGCACCCGGCCCTGCGTGAACGGGTCAAACAACTCGAAGAACGCTGTCACGACCGGTTCGAAATCAAACGCTGGCCTGGGACGACACCCGATCTCGTCGCCGCGGTCCACGAGGGCAAACTCGCGTTGTCGCTGGTGCGGATGCCGGTGACCGATCCCGCGCTGGAGATGATCCCGGTGCAGGTCGAGCGGCTCGGCGCGGTCGTGCCGGCCGACCGGTTCGCCGGCCGGAAGACGGTGAACATCGCCGAACTGAGTGACCTGTCCTACATTCCGTCCGCGTCGGAAAGCATTCCCGCCTATTCCGAAGACATGGATCGCAAATTGTCGAACGCGGGAATCAAGAAAAGGCTCAAGGTCGACGGCGCCGAATATTCGGGCATCTCCGAATTGGTCGCGAACGGCTCGTCGTTCTCGATCACGATGCTCGATCCGGCCAGCCCGATGCATCTGTTTCTCGTCGACGGCGCCACCATCCTGCCGTTCGCGGATTTCCAGCCCCAGCTGGAGACCGCCCTGGTGTGGCGCCGGGACCGCGGCGAAGAAGGCGACCTCGCCGAACTCGTCGACGGGCTCCGCGAGGTCTTCGCCGAACCGCTTTCGACATAACCCGCAATCCGGACAAAAGAATGGTATGACCGCTGCGGTCATACCATTCTGCTTTTCTTGATCATTCCCTTTCCCGGTATTCGCGCCTAACTTCGGTTGTAGAGCGAACAACGGCGAAGGGAAGCAAAATGACACAGACCGCTACCGGCCCGCTGGACGGCGTTCGCGTGATCGACCTCTCGACGGTGGTCATGGGCCCGTACGCGGCGCAGATCCTCGGCGACCTCGGCGCCGACGTGATCAAGATCGAGTCCCCGGCCGACACCGTACGGGTCGGCAAGTTCCGGACGACGCCGGGCATGACGGCGCTCAACCTGAACGTGAACCGCAACAAGCGCAGCGTCGCCCTCAACCTGAAGGACGAGGAGCAGCGCGAGCAGGCGCTCAAGCTGATCGACACCGCCGACGTGCTGATCACGAACATGCGCCCGGGTGCACTGAGCAGGCTCGGCATGAACTACGCCGACGTCGCCGCGCGCAACCCCCGCCTCGTCTACGCCCACGCCCAGGGTTTCCGCAGCGACTCCGACCGCGCGGGCAACGCCGCCTACGACGAGACCGTGCAGGCCGCCTCCGGCCTGGTCGACGTCGCGAACCGCGCGCTGGGCAAGCCGGTCTACCTGCCGACGATCATCGGCGACAAGGTCTCCTCCCTGACCATCGCCTACACCGTCCTCGCGGCGCTGGTGCACCGCGACAAGACCGGCGAGGGCCAGCGGATCGAGATCCCGATGACGGACACGCTGATCGCGTTCAACCTCGTCGAGCACCTGGCCGGGCACTCGTTCGAGCCCGCGGAGGGCCCGACCGGTTTCGGCCCGTCGTTGAACCCCGGGCACAAGGCCGTGCACACCAAGGACGGTATGGCCTGCGTGATCCCCTACAACCCGCAGAACTTCCGCGACTTCTTCCACGCCGCCGGACGGCCGGACCTGGCCGAGGATTCCCGCGTCAACGGCGACGCGATCGACGGCGCCGACCACGAGGCACTGGCCGAGCTGATCGCCGAGTGCGCTCCGGCGCTGACCACCGAAGAGTGGACCGAGGTGTGCGTGAAGCACAGCATCCCGATGGCGCCGGTGCTGGAACTGGACACGGCGCAGGACGACGAATACGTCCGCGACGGCCACCTGCTCGACGTCGTCGAGCACCCGAGCGAGGGCTCGATCCGCACCATCGGCATCCCGGTGAAGTTCTCTCGGACCCCCGGCTCCGTCCGGCGCCTGGCTCCCCTGCCGGGTCAGGACACCGAAGACGTCTTGCGCGAACTCACCACTGTGAACTGAGGAAAGACCATGAGCACCAACGAAGTAAGGACGGAACGGATCGGCGGCACGCTGCTGATCACGATCGACCGGCCACAAGCACGCAACGCGGTCAACGCCGCCGTCGCGGCCGGGCTCGCCGAAGCACTCGACCTCCTGGAAGCCGATCCCGGCCTGCGGGCCGGGGTCCTGACCGGCGCGGACGGCTCGTTCAGCGCCGGAATGGACCTCAAGGCGGCACTGCAGGGTGAGTCGCCCGAGATCCCCGGCCGCGGATTCGGCGGGCTGACCGAGACCGAACTGTCGAAACCCCTGATCGCGGCCGTCGAAGGCTGGGCCATGGGCGGCGGGTTCGAACTGGCGCTGGCCTGCGACCTGATCGTCGCCGCCGAAGACGCGAAGTTCGGGTTGCCCGAGGTGAAGCGCGGGCTGATCGCCGCCGGCGGCGGCGTGATCCGGCTGCCGAAGCGGATCCCGCACCACCTGGCGATGGAGTTCCTGCTCACCGGTGAGCCGATCAGCGCGCAGCGCGCCGGACGGCTGGGCCTGGCGAACCGCGTCGTCCCCAGCGGCGAGGCCGCCGCGGTCGCGCTGCAGCTCGCCGAACAGGTGGCCGCCAACGCTCCGCTGGCGCTGGCACTGGTCAAGAAGATCGTCCGCGCCGCCGACGGCGTCCCGGACGCGCAAGCGTTTGCCACCCAGCGCGCGGAGATGCCGGCGCTGATGAAGTCGGCCGACGTCCGCGAGGGCATGCAGGCCTTCGCCGAGCGCCGCGCTCCACAGTGGACTGGTGAGTGAAATGAAGCAGCAAGAAGTTCTCCAGCACGTGACCACCCCGCTCACGAATCCGGCGTACGCGCCGGTGGTGCCCCGGTTCACCAACCGCGAGTACCTGAACATCGTCTACCGCACCGACGCGGACGCCCTGCGTGCCGTCGTCCCGGAGCCGCTGGACATCGACGAGCCGCTGGTGCGGTTCGAGGTGATGAAAATGGGCGACGTCAGCGGATACGGGCCCTACACCGAGTCCGGACAGGCGATCCCGGTGAGTTTCGAAGGCGAGCGTGGCGAGTACCTGCACGCGATGTACCTCGACAACTTCCCGGCCACCGCCTCCGGCCGCGAGATCAGCGCCTACCCGAAGACCATCGGTTCGCCGAGGTTGTTCCCCGAGAACGGCGCGCTCGTCGGCACGCTCGACTACGGCAGCCAGCGGGTCGCGACCGCGACCATGGGCTACAAGCATCACCGCCTCGACGTCCGCGAGGCCGAAACGCAGATCACCGTGCCGACGTTCATGCTCAAGACCATCCCGGACTACGACGGTTCGCCGCGGGTCTTCGAACTGGTCCGCACCGAGATCACCGACGTGGTGGTCAAGGAGGCGTGGACCGGCCCCGCCCGGCTGCAGCTGTTCCAGCACGTCCTGGCCCCGCTGGCCGATCTCCCGGTGCTGGAGGTCGTTTCGGCGAGCCACATCCTCACCGACCTGACACTCGCCCCGGTCAAGCCGGTCTTCGACTACTTGAAGGGAGCACGGTCATGACTTTCCGGACAGCCGCGGTGATCGGCGCGGGCACGATCGGCCTTTCGTGGACGGCGTTGTTCGCCGCGCACGACATGGAGGTCTGGGTTTCGGACCCTCGGCCGGATCTCGCCGACGCCGTCGCCGACGCACTGGAGACGTTCGCCCCGCACCTCGGCCGGGACGTCGCGGACCTCGCCCCTCGCGTCCACCTCGCAACCGACGTCGCGGAAGCCGTGCGGCACGCGGATGTGGTGCAGGAGAACGGGCCTGAGAACGTCGGGTTCAAACAAGAACTGTTCGCGACCTTGGTCCGCGAGGCACCGTCGCACGCGCTGCTGCTCAGCTCGTCGTCGGCGATCCCTTCGACGGCGTTCGCGGCGGACCTCGACGACGCGTCCCGTGTCCTCATCGGGCATCCGTTCAACCCGCCGCACCTGATCCCGCTGGTGGAGGTCGTCCCCGGCGAGCGCACCAGCGCCGAGTCGGTGGACCGCGCCGTCGAGTTCTACCGGTTCGTCGGCCGCACCCCGGTGGTGGAACGCAAGGAGATCCCCGGGTTCGTCGGCAACCGGCTGCAGAACGCGCTGAGCCGCGAGGCGATCTACCTGGTGGAGCAGGGTGTCGTGTCACCGTCCGAATTGGACACGGTGATGACGAACTCGCTCGGCATCCGCTGGTCGACCGTCGGGCCGTTCCTCGGCTCGCATCTGGGCGGCGGCCCCGGCGGCTACCGGCACATGGCCGAGCACATCGGCAAATCGATGAAGAAGATGTGGGCGGGCCTCGGCCAGCCGTCACAGAACGAAGAAGAACAAGAACGGCTCATCGAAGCCGTGGAATCCGCTTACGGCTCCTCCACGTACTCGGAACTCGCCGAGGCGCGCGACCGCAAGCAGCTCGCGGTGCTGTCCGCTTTGGACAGTGCCGTCAAGGAGGAGAACTGAGATGACCAGCACACTCGAAGACCAGCTGACCGCCGACTTCTACGACTACGAGGCCTTGCTGCCGGAGGAGGAGCGCAAGCTGCTGCTCAAGGCGCGCGACTTCATGCGCACCGAGGTCAAGCCGCTCGTGAACGAGTACTGGGCCAAGGGCGAGTTCCCGCACGAGCTCGTCGGCAAGTTCCGCGAACTCGGCCTCGCCGGACTGCCCTACGAGGGCTACGGCGAGCACCTCCCGGCCACCAGCCACCTGCTCAGCGGCATGATGGCGATGGAGATGACCCGTACGGATCCTTCCGTGGCCACCTTCTTCGGTGTCCACAACGGACTCGCGATGTACAGCATCTACTCGGGCGGCGACCAGGAACAGCGCGACCGCTGGCTCCCGTCGATGGCGGCGATGGACAAGATCGGCGCGTTCGCGATGACCGAGCCGCTCGGCGGCTCCGACGTCGCGGGCGGCATGCGCACCACCGCCAAGCGCGACGGTGACACCTGGATCCTGAACGGCGCCAAGAAGTGGATCGGCAACGCGACCTTCGCCGACCTGGTGATCGTGTGGGCCCGCGACGTCGACGACAACCACGTCAAGGGTTTCGTGGTCGAGAAGGACTCCCCCGGATTCGTGCCGGTCAAGATCGAGAACAAGTTCGCGTTCCGGATCGTGGAGAACGCGGAGATCACGCTGACCGACGTCCGGGTCCCGGAGGCCAATCGGCTGCAGGGCATCAACTCCTTCCGTGACGTCGCGGAGATCCTGCGGGCGACCCGCGGCGGCGTGGCGTGGCAGGCACTGGGCGTGATGATCGGCGCCTACGAACTCGCGCTGGACTACGCCAAGAAGCGCGAGCAGTTCGGCCGTCCGATCGCCCGGTTCCAGCTGGTGCAGGATCTGCTGGTGAAGAGCCTCGGCAACATCACCGCGTCGTGGGGCATGCTGGTGCAGCTCGCCCGGTTGCAGGACGCCGGGATCTTCAAGGACGAGCACTCCTCGCTCGCCAAGGCGTTCGTGACCTCGCGGATGCGGGAGGTCGTCGCCTGGGGCCGCGAGATCTTCGGCGGCAACGGGATCGTGCTGGACAACGACATCATGCGGTTCTTCACCGACGCCGAGGCGATCTACTCGTTCGAAGGCACCCGTGAGATGAACACGCTGATCGTCGGCAAGGCCATCACTGGCCAGAGCGCCTTCGTGTGACCTGACGGAGAAATACGTGAAGGCCCCCTTCATTGCGCTAGACGCAGTGAAGGGGGCCTTCACGTACTTCTCTAACGGTATTTCTTGCCGCAGACGTCCTGGGTGCCGGAGGAGAAGCCGTCACGGAAGGCGGCGACCCTGGCGAAGCCCGCCGGGAGCGTCCGGCCCCGGACGTCCGCAGCGATCAGGCTGTTCCGGGTCAGCATCTCGGCGATGGCCTCGTCGAGGTCGCCCGGCGCCAAGGTGAGTGCTCCGCCGTCGACGATGGTCGAGGCCCAGAAGCCGGTGAGGCAGGCCGTGCGCTGCGCGGCCGCCGGTCCGTCGAGCCGGAATCCGCCCTCCTGCTGGACGGCGAGGGTGTAGCGCGACGCGACTTCGGCGAACGCGGCGAAGTCACCGATGCCACCTTGGCGCCCTCGACGGGGTGGAGTGCCGATGCGCACGAGACCGTCGAGGTCGAGGTTGATCTGGTTGGACTCCGAGCAGTACGACGCGAGCGCGTCCTCCTTCGTCACGCCGCACGCGGCGCCGGTGGTGAGCGTCGGCGGCGTCGCCGCGAGCCGGAACGCCTGCCGGAGGCTGGTGGTGAGGTCCGCGAGGGCGTCGGGGTCGTCGAGACGGACGTTTTCCGCCGCCGCCCGCTCGTTCGCCGCGGCCGACCCGAAACCGCCTTGCGTGCTGCGGCCTTCGATCTCCCGCTCGTCGATCATCGCGCACCGCGCGGGCCCGTCGGTGAAGCCGAACTGGAACGCGGAAACCCGGTCGAACGCGTTGCCGTGGGCGCCGTCGTCGTCGAAGGCCACCCCGGCGGAGTCACGGATCTGGAACAGCGCGGTGAGCACCTCGTTGAGCCCGCGACCGGTGGACACCTGGAACATCGGCGACCTGCCCTCGGCGACCCAGCGGAGGTACGCCCCGGCGTAGCAGTCGGCCTGTTGTTCCTTGACGATCGACGGGGTGGCGGCCGGGAGACCCAGCCGGAACTGGACGGCGTGGCCGATCTCGTGGGCGAGCACGGCCATGACCGCCGCCTGGCCGATGGAGTCGTTGAGCATCGGGAGGAGTTCACCGCGGTCCCACGCGACGACGTCGCCCGCGGAGCAGTAGAACGCGTTGACCAGCCCGGCGGTGGAGGCTCCGCAGATCACGCGGCCGCGCCCGGCCGAGTCGTACGAAACGAGGGTGGCCAGCGGGCGGAACTCGCGGCCGAAGACCGAGGGCAGGTGCTCGCGCCAGTACCCCTGGACGTCGGCGACCGCGCCGGCCGCGAGCTTGTCGATCTCACCGCCGTCCCCGCCGTCGACCGGGAGGGCCGGTGCGACCACGCCGGGTTTGAGCCCGCTGGGCCCGTCGGTGATCTCGAGCCCGGCCACCCGCGTGGAATCCACCGCCTGTGCCGCTCCCCGGACGGTCGTGGCACATCCGGTGAGGCAGAGGGACAGGCTCACCAGGAGAGCCCAGCCAGACCGACGCGTCATCACATCATCAACACGGATGACGGCACGACGTGGTTCAGCGCATTTAGTCCTCTGGATGCGGCGTCAGTTGACGCAGCCGGCCGGCTCGGGCGGCGCGGAGGACGGGGACGACGGCGGAGCGGCCGCGGACGAAGTCGCCGCCACCGGCTTGATCCCGATCCCGCTCGTCGGCTCCCCCACCGCGGCGACGGACGTCGACGTCAGCGTGGTCTCCACGAACGCCTTCACTTCGGCCGGGTCCACCTTCACCGCGACACCGTCGGAAGGCGTCGGCAGCGCGAGGCTCTGGACCGGGATCGTCTGGAACTTCAGCGCGCCCGAGCTCATCCCCCGCAGCTGCTGCGCGAAGCTCACCACATCCCAACCGCGGTCGAGCACGACCGAACCCTGGATCGCGCCGACCAGCGCGCTCAGCCGTGTCGGATCGGTGAACGTCCCGGCGTCCAGCACGGTCTTGGCCATACTCGAAAGGAAAGCCTGTTGCCGCGCGATGCGGTCGAGGTCGCTGGGCAGCCCGTGCCGCTGCCGCACGAAAGCGAGTGCCTGTGGCCCGGAAAGCAGCTGCTTCCCGGCCGGGAACGAAGCCCCGGAGAACTTGTCCTGCACCGGTTCCTTGAGGCAGACCTCGACACCGCCGACGGCCTCGCTCAGCGCGGAGAACCCGGCGAGGTTGACCGCGGCGTAGTGGTTGATGGACAGGCCGGTGAACTGCTCGATCGTCTGGATCGCGAGTTTGGCGCCCGCCTCGTTGGCCTTGACCTCGAGCCGCGGGCCGGTCAGCCCCTGTGCGCGCAGGGTGTTCATCGCGGCGTTCTTGCCTCGACTGAACGCCGAATTGATCTTGTGCTTGCCGAACCCGCCCGCGATGTCCACATAGGAATCGCGCGGAATGGAGATGGCGGTCGCCGCGGCACCGCCCGCCGGGATGTGGACCACGATCATGGTGTCGGTGGTGTCACCGCCGTCGTCGCCGCTTCCGGCGTGCAACGCGTCGAGGACGTTCTGCGGCAACGGGTTGCCGTTGCTGTCGGTGCGCGAGTCGATGCCGACGAGCAGGATGTTCTGCGCCACCTTCAGCGGTTCACCTGCCGGGCTGTCGGGGAGCTGGGCGGAGGGCGCGATCACGTCGGCCGTGACGATCGCTCCGTCCAACCGGCTCAACTGGGCCCACGCGTACCCCGTGACCCCCAGCACGACCGTCGACACCAGGCCCAATGCGACGCGGCCGCCGATCCGCCGTCCTCGCGACGTGAGCAGCACGACCTTCTCCCCGCTTCCGTGAATGATCCCCCGAAATCGAGGATCACCGCGTTAGCTGGGAAATACCTGAGAAATGTGTCATGAACAGGTCTTAAAGCCCGTTCGGACCAGCGAAAGTGATCAAGCGGACAACCGGTCGCGACACCGCGTACCGGAACGACCGCGCTGCGCTCATCTAGCGGGGCATCCGGCGCCAGATCGCCCGTGGCACCACCCGCATCACCGCGAACACCAGCCTCAGCAGTCCCGGCACCCACACCGTGCCCCGGCGTTTCCGGAGCGCGGCGACCGTCGCGTCGGCGACCTGATCGGGAGTGCTGGAGAACGGCGCGGGCGCCATGCCTTCGGTCATCCGGCCGATCACGAACCCGGGCCGGACGAGCAGGAGATGCACACCCGTGCCGTGCAAGGCGTCGGCCAAACCGCTCGCGAAACCGTCGAGGCCCGCCTTGGCCGATCCGTAGACGTAGTTCGCCCGCCGGACGCGCATCCCGGCGACCGACGAGAACACCACGAGGCTCCCGTTTCCTTGCTCACGAAGCACTTTGGCCACATGCGTCAGAACACTCACATGAGCCACATAGTCGGTGTGCACGATCGCGACCGCGTGCTCGACGTCCGCTTCGGCCCGCGCCTGATCGCCGAGAATCCCGAAAGCGGTGACGACGACGTCCAGCGGTCCGTGCTCCGCGACGACCTTCTCCAGAAACGGACCGTGCCCGGCGAGGTCGTCCGCGTCGAACTCGACCGTGGCGACCTTCTCCGCCCCCGCGGCCAGCAACCGCTCCGACTCCGCGCCGAGGTCCGCGCTCCGCCGCGCGGCCAGCACGATCTCCCGTGCCCCGCCCCTGGCGAGCCGCTCGGCGACCGCGAGGCCGATCTCGCTGCGTCCGCCCAGTACCAGCACCGTTCCGCTCACCCGCCGCAGTCTGCCAGGTGGCTCGCACCAGGTCGCCAGTGGTGCGCTTCACAGACTGCAATTTTGCAGTATCTGCATTTTCCGGCGTATCGTGGTGCTCATGCCCGAACCCGTCAAAGGTCTCCGCGAGCGAAAGCGGCTGGAAACCCACCGCGCGCTGGCGACCACCGCCGTCCGGCTCGTCGCCGAACGTGGTCTGGACCAGGTGACGGTCGAGGACATCAGTGCGGCGGCGGGGGTTTCGGCGCGCACGTTCTTCAACTACTTCGCGTCCAAAGAGGACGCGGTGGTGATCGCCTACGCCGATCACGCCGAACGGTCACAACGCACCATCGAGCGGTTTCTCGCCGCGCCGAAGGAAGTCCGCACCCCACGCGCCTTCATCGACGCGATCAAGGAGGACTTCGCCGTCGTGGAGGAGAACCGCGAAGAGTGGCTCGGCCGGATGCGGGCGATCCAGGAGAATCCCTCGCTGCATTCGCGCGTGGTGGCGATGAACCACCAGACCATCGCACCGACGATCGAGGCGATCGCACGCCGCACCGGCACCGATCCCGAGGCCGACCTCTACCCGACGCTGCTCTTGACCACGATCGGCGCCGCGGTCAACGCCACGCTGATCCTCTGGTACCAGCGCGACGGCAAGGTGTCCGCGCTCGATCTGCTGGACGAAGCCGCCGAAACGCTTCTCGCCGGGCTCCCGGAGCCCGGCGGCCGCGCGCACTGACGCGCCCGGCGACACAGGAACACGAAGGGGGACAGCTGTGTCCGTATCCATGACCGAACCACGAGAACCGGGGGCCGCGCCCGGTTCGATGAACCGAAAACAGGTTCTCGAAGCCATGTCCGGGCTGATGATGGGCATGTTCGTCGCCATCCTCGCCTCGACGGTGGTCGCGAACGCGTTGCCGCGGATCGTTTCCGAACTCGGCGGCTCGCAGTCCTCCTACACCTGGGTGGTCACCACCGAACTGCTCGCGATGACCGCGACGGTGCCGCTCTGGGGCAAACTTTCCGACCTGTACAACAAGAAACTGCTCATCCAGCTGTCGCTCGGGCTGTTCGTGGTCGGGTCGCTGGTCGCCGGTTTCGCGGGCAACATCGAGCTCCTGATCGGCAGCCGGGTCGCGCAGGGCATCGGGGCGGGCGGGCTCACCGCGCTCGCGCAGGTGATCATGGCGGCCATTGTTTCGCCGCGTGAGCTCGGGAAGTACTCGGGGATCTTCGGTGCCGTGTTCGCCGTCGGGACCATCGCGGGCCCGCTGATCGGCGGTGTCATGGTGGACACCTCGTGGCTCGGCTGGCGCTGGTGCTTCTTCCTCGGCGTCCCGTTCGCGATCGCGGCGATCCTGCTGCTGCAGCGCACGCTGAACCTGCCGACGATCAGGCGTGATGTGAAGGTCGACTACCTCGGCGCGTTCTTGATCATGGCCGGGGTCTCGACACTGCTGGTCTGGTCATCGCTGGCCGGGCACCAGTTCGCCTGGGGCTCGTGGTGGACCGTCGGCCTGGTGACCGCCGGTGTGGTCATCCTCGCCCTCGCCGTCTACGTCGAGTCGAGGGTGGCCGAGCCGATCCTGCCGCTGAGCCTGTTCCGCAACCACACGGTCACCCTGACCACTCTCGCGAGCTTCCTGGTCGGTGTCGCGATGTTCGGCGGGACGGTGTTCCTGTCGCAGTACTTCCAGCTTTCGCTCGGTAAGTCGCCGACGGTGGCCGGGCTGCTGAGCCTGCCGATGATCTTCGGTCTCCTCGTCTCCTCGACGATCTCGGGACAGCTGATCAGCCGGACCGGCAAGTGGAAGAGCCACCTGCTGCTCGGCTCGGTACTGATGACCGCGGGCCTTGCCCTGCTGGGGACGCTCGACGCGCACACCAACCTCGTCGTGCTCAGCGCGTTCATGGTGGTGCTCGGCGTCGGCGTCGGCATGCTGATGCAGAACCTGGTGCTGGTGGCGCAGAACGACGTCGACGCGCACGACCTCGGCACGGCGACGTCCACGCTGTCGTTCTTCCGCAGTCTCGGCGGTTCGATCGGCGTGAGCGCGCTGGGCGCGGTGCTCGCGAACCGGGTCACGGCGCTGATCACCGAGGGTATCGGCCCGCTGCCCGGCGGCGGGGAAGGCGGCGCGGTGCCGAACATCGCCACGCTGCCCGAGCCGATCGCGACGGTGGTCCGCGAGGCATACGGGGAAGCGACCAGCGAGTTGTTCCTGATCAGCGCGCCGATCGCGCTGCTGGTGATCGTCGCGGTCGCCTTCCTCAGGCACAAGCCGTTGAAGACCCAGTCGGGCAACGAACGGCTGGCCGAAGAGACCGTCGCCTGATCCTCCACACGAAGAGGTCCCCGGTTCGCCGAACCGGGGACCTCTTTTCGCGCGCGCGAAAACCGCGAGAAAATTCGATTGCGTTTCCGGTGGATTCAGGCCGCGCTGCGCACGCGAACCGGGCGACGTCGTTCGCTGCCGGTCAGCCCGCCGAAAACGCCATGGTCCAGTCCGTTGTCCAGGGCATACGCCAGGCAGGCCGAGGTCACCGGGCACCGCGCGCAGACGGCCTTGGCCTGCGCCACCTGCCGGGCGCCCGGACCGATTTCGGTGACCGGAAAGAACAGTTCGGGATCCTCACCTCGGCAAGCGGCTTCCCTCAGCTCACTCGCCATCCTCGTTTCCATTTTCCTATCACCTCCTTTTCTCGATTTTCTCTTCCTCGTCAAACGACTTCCGTTCGGACCCGGGTATCCACTGGGGTGCACGCCGTAAACTTCACCTTGACCGAATCGTTACACTCAGCGGCCCGCTCGCTGCACCTGTCCTACGAGGGCATTCGCGTCCGGCGGCTGAGAGCGGTGAGTGCGGGTGATGGGCCACGACGAGTTCGAGGAGTTCTTCCAGACCGAGTTTCCGCTGCTCACCGGCTTCCTGTGCAAGGCGGGGTTCGCGCTGGATCCGGCGCGGGACGCGGCGGCGGAAGCGATGCTCAACGCCTATGAGGACTGGCGGACCATCACCCAACCGCGATCCTGGGTCCGTCGCGTCGGATACCGGCGGGCGAAGGAGCAGACCGCGGCCCGGGCGGACTGGGCCTGTGCCGACGTGGGCAGGGAAGACAAGCTCACCGCTCTCGCCGACGAGGCGTCGGCCGTCCTGACCATGCTGGGGCGGCTCCCGAAACGCCAGCAGCTGGGGATGGCCTGGGCACTGGACGGCTTCACGTCGCGGGAGATCGCCGGGATCCTCGGCATCGCGGAGGAGGCCGTCAGCACGGCACTGCGCCACGCGCGCGACCGGCTGGCGGAGCACGACCCCGAGTTCGTCCGCCAGCTGGACAACGCCAACATAGCCTTCCTCGACGCGCTGAGGATGGGGCTCGACGTCGAAGACACCCTGTCCCGGATCAAGAACCGCGCGATGATCCGTGAACTCGCTTTGGTGGAGCCCGGCTCCCCGGTGGCGGCGGAACCGGAACAGGTGGCCCCGGCCCGCTGGTACTCCCTCGACGCCCCCGTCGCGGCCGCGGGCCGGGGTGATCAGCGGGCGCTGGACCAGCTGCTGAGCACCGTCCGGCCGCTTGTGATCCGGTACTGCCGGGCGCGGATCGGCAGACAGGAACGGACCTACGCCTCGGCGGACGACGTCGCGCAGGAGGTCTGCGTGGCGATACTCCGCGCGCTACCCACCTATCGCGAACGAGGGCGGCCGTTCCTCGCGTTCGTCTACGGCATCGCCCAGCACAAGGTCGCCGACGCCCGCCGCGCCGCCGCCCGCAACCGTTCCGACCCCGTCGCCGAAGTCCCCGACGGCGTCTCGGATTCCGCCGGCCCGGAACAGCACGCGTTGCACAACGAATTGAGCGGCCGGATGGGCGAGTTGCTGCGGATCCTGCCGGACAGACAGCGGGAGATCGTCGTCCTGCGCATCGTCGTCGGCTTGTCCGCGGAGGAGACCGCCGGCGTGGTCGGTTCGACCGCGGGCGCGGTGCGGGTGGCCCAGCACCGCGCTTTGACGCGGCTGAGGAAGATCCTCACGGAAGAGTCGTGAGTGGTAACGACGGTTCTGGCCGACGGTGTTTTGGTTACCTACGGCGGGTGAGCCGGGTAGCGCTGGGTCCGTGAAGGACTCCTTGAGGGACTCTGGGTCCCTCAAGG
>NZ_JBVKAE010000030.1:0-114709 GCF_055598845.1 Amycolatopsis sp. NPDC039088
TCCTCCACACTCGGACCCCGCAGGCATCAGCGATGCCACATCCGGACCACCAAGAACAGTGCCGACCAGCAACTCTGCGACTTTGCCGGGACCCTTGGGGTTCAACCGAGGAAAGAGGGCCTTCACGCGCTTACAGGTCACTCGATGTCGACGCCGATGTCCAGGATCTTCGCCGGCCAGCTGATGGTGAGGTGGGACTCCGCCCCGTGGACGGCCCATTCGCCCAGCGCGTTGCCGCAGACCGGGCTGCAGTTGTACGCGGTGACCCGGTACCTGTGGTCGCCGTACGCGGTGCAGGTCGCCCAGGCGTACTTCGCCCCGTCGTGTCCGCCGGTACAGCCTGGCGGCGGTGTGGCCGACGCCGCCACGGGCAGGCTCACCGAAGTGGCGACCGCGATACCGGCCGCCGCGAGAACGCGCGAAAACTTGCGCATGACTTCCTCCCAGTACGACCACCGGCCTGTCCGGCGGTCGTACCGGTGATCTTTGCAGAGATCAGTTCTGCAGCGCGAAAGTGACGCCAGGAGCGGCCGGCGCTTCGGGGCGCGGCAGCCAGCGCTCGTCGCTCACCGGGAGATCGCCTTCCAGCGCCGCGAGTACGGCTTCGCGCGCCATCGGCAGCACCGACGCCACGGTGACGTCGCGGTCGAGTTCGTAGGAGAGCGACGTCACGCCGGCGTCCCGGATGCCGCACGGGACGATCTTGTCGAAGGCGCCCAGATCCGGGTTGCAGTTCAGCTCGAAGCCGTGCATGGTCACGCCGCGCTGCACGCGGATGCCGATGGCGGCGATCTTCCGCTCGACGCCGCGGTCGTCGGCCGGGATCCAGACGCCGCTGCGGCCCTCGACCCGGCCGGTGTGCACGCCGAGCTGGTCGCAGACGGTGATCAAGGCCTCTTCGAGACGCCGCACGTAGTGGACGACGTCGATCGGGTCGGCGAGTTTGACGATCGGGTAGCCGACCAGCTGGCCGGGCCCGTGCCAGGTGATCTTGCCGCCGCGGTCGACGTCGATCACCGGGGTGCCGTCGGTCGGCCTGTCCTCGGCTTCGGTGCGCTTGCCCGCGGTGTACACCGACGGGTGCTCCAGCAGCAGCATGGTGTCGGGACCTTCGCCGTCGGCACGGGCGGTCACGTGTCGGCGCTGGAGTTCCCAGGCCTCGGTGTACTCGATCGTCCCGATCTCACGGACGTCGACGGGCTCGGTGGCGGCACGGCATGACGTGGTCGAAGAGCTCACGCCAGCGACACTACGCCGGGTCCCGTGGCAGCGGCAGCAGGCCCAGCCCGGCCGCCGCGATCAGGCCGACGCCGCCCACCGCCAGTACGGATCCCGCGGTGTCGGTCAGCCAGTGCACCCCCAGTACGACGCGGCAGAGCGCGCCCACGACCGTGGCCGCGACGGCGATCGCGATCGCCAGGCGCACCAGATGCGGGCGGGTCCACGCGCAGAGCAGGACGGCGACGAAGCCGGTGCAGGCGACGGCGACGACATGCCCGCTCGGGTAGCTCAGATCGGGGAATTCCCGAGGTCGCTCCCGGTAGAACACCGGTTTGGCGATCAAGCTGGTCATTCGGCACAGCAGCAGGACGACGGCGAGTTTGACGCACAACGTCGTCAGTTCCCGCCGTCGCCAGGCGAGTACCGCCAGCACCGCGCCCAGCGCGAAGGGCAGGACCGGGCCGAGCACGTTCGTGACCAGGCCTGCCACCTGTCCCGCCGGCCGGGCGTACTGCCCGTGGAACGCGTCGGCGAGTGCGACGTCCACCGGCGGCGGGCGGTCGTCGACGAACAGGCCGAGCACGATGAAGCCGATCAGCAGCAGGGCTCCGGCGAGGGTGTACAGACCGCGCCGCAGGGTCATGTCGCGGCGGCCAACGCGTCCTCGAGGGTCGGGTGACGGAACTGGTATCCCGCCTCCTCCAGCGCCCGTGGCATGGCGCGCTGTCCGAACAGCGCCATCTCCTCGGCCGCCTGCCCGAGCGCGATCTTCATGGCGAACCCCGGGACTTGCCAGAACGCCGGGCGGTGCACGGCGCGGGCCAGCGCCTTCGTGAAGGCGGCGTTCGTGGCGGGCTGCGGTCCGCTGAGGTTCACCGGACCGGAGAGCGATTCGTGCTCCAGCGCGAAAACGATCGCCCCGACCTCGTCGTCGAGCGAGATCCACGGCATGTACTGCTTGCCGTCACCGAGTTTCCCGCCGAGTCCGAGCCGGAACAGTGGCCGCAGGACGTCGAGGAGCCCACCCTTGCGGGCGAGCACCAGCCCGGTGCGGATGCGCACGACGCGGGCGCCCGCGGTGGTCGCGGTCTCGGTCGCGCCTTCCCACGCGGTGCAGAGCCCGGCGAGGAAACCTCGCCCCGCCGGACTCGATTCGTCCACAACGGACGGTCCGGGGTCGCCGTAGTAACCGACGGCGGAGGCGTTGACCAGAACGGGGATCCCGTGTTCGGCGACCGCTTCCGCGAGCACCTCCGTCGGTTCGACCCGGCTGTCGAGCAGTACCTGTTTGCGGGCCGCGCTCCAGCGTCCCGGCAGCAGCGGAGCACCCGCCAGGTTCACCACGGCGTCGATTCCGTCGAGCGCGCCGTCGGCGATCTCCCCGGCAGGGGGATCCCAGCGGCGTTCGTCGTCGGCCCGCTCCTCCCGGCGGACGAGCCGGACCACTTCGTGCCCGGACCCGCGCAGCCGCGCCGTCAGTGAGGTGCCGATCAGTCCGCTCGCGCCCGCGATCAGAACTCGCATGATTCGATCGTGTCGTATCGCCGATCCGGCCGCACGTTCAGGTCTTCAGTTGCCCGGCGACGTCGGACGCGGCGGTGAGCAGCACCAGCACCGGGATCGTCGCGGTCGGGCGCAGGCGGTAGCTTCCGCGTTTGTCCTGCTCGACGATCCCGGCTCCGGTCAACGCTTTGAGGTGGTGGTAGAGCTGGCCGGGGGAGCCGAGGTCGGCGGCCTCCTGCAGGGCGGGCGCGGTCTGCGCGCCCTGTTCGGCCAGCGTCCGCACGAGCGCCACCCGCGCGGTGCTGGACAGGGCCGCGAGCACTTCGACCCGCGGCCCGTCCGCCTTCGCCAGCACCACGCCCGGCGGCACCTGGATGGACCAGGCCAGCTCGACGGGTTCGGTCAGCTCGCCGTGGTAGGCCACGACGCCGCCCGCCCGGGCGGGCGGCGTCGTGGCCTCCTGCTGTCCTTCGAGCGCGGCGACCCGTTCTTCGAGTGCTGCTATCCGGTCGGCGAGCTCAGCGTTCATACCGGTTTATCTACACTGTCGGTCAGCCGAGTGCGCGCCGCAGGGCGGCGAACCGCTCAGGGACGGACAGTGCCGAGATGAGGATGTCGATGAGCGGCGAAGCGTTCACCTGGTCCTGATCGCTCACGTCGGTGAGGAGTACGGCCGCGGTGCCTGCCCGGCCGCCGGGCCAGCGCACGGACAGTCCGACGGTGAGGGTGCGCGGCAGGCTTCCGGCCTTGAAGAGCACTTCGCTCGCTCCGGGCGGCACGCGATCGGAGAGCGGCAGCGCGAGGATTTCGCGGGCCAGCGTTCCGCCGGGGTGGTACCTGCCGAGTGCGAGACTCCGGTGGAGCGAGAACAGCTCCGAAGCCGATCCTTGGCCGTGCCCCTTGACCCACGGCCACTGCTCCTCGGCGGTCTGGGGCATGCTCGGCCAGCGCTCGAACGCCTCGGCGCGGAAGGCGGGATCGCGGACGAACCGGCGCGCGACCGCGTCGCCCATCGCCCGCCGGACCACGACCGGGCTGCCGGGCGGGGGCGCGTATTCGGGCATCATCAGCATCAGGACCTCGCCGCCGAGCGAGCGGGTGTCCGGCCTCGTCCAGCCGCCGCGCGCCGCCGCGAACCGGAGGGCGGGATCGCCGAGCCGGGTGCGGAGGTAGTCCGCGGCGGCGTTGTCGCTGAACAGGATCATCGCTTCGGGGATTCTCGCCAGCGGGACACGCTGCTCGGGATCCTTCGCGATCCCGTAGTCGTCGCAGGGGATACCCAGCCAGTTGAGCGCCTGGAAATGCGCGCGGCCGTCGGCGACGAAGGGGTGGTGGGCGTCCCAGTCGCCGACCCTGATCTGTTCTCGCGGAGCGAGCCTGCCCTCGGCGACCGCGATGGCGTACGCGCTGACGTGGACGACCTTGACCGACGAAGCCAGCAGCCGCCGGACGTCGGCGTTGAGGGCGGCCCGGCGGCCCGCGCCGTCGTCGATCGCGACTGAGACCGAGTTCCGGTGGGCGGCGATCCAGTCGAGCCAGCCTTGTTCCGTCGTCGTGTCCGGGACGGCGGCGCTCGCGGTTCCCGGCAGCAGCAACGCCGCCGATCCCGCCGCGGCGCCCGTCAGCAGATGGCGTCTGGTCAGCATGGGTGATCCTCCCTCTTGTTTTCCGTAATTCCGGAATACTAGAGTCGGAGGTGGCTGTCAAACCCGCGCGTTTAGTCCTCTGAACGCGGTCTTTGCGCGCGCAAGTACGGCGTTCAGAGGACTAAACGCGGGAAAAGGAGAAGGCCCCCGCCCCGCCGAAGCGGGACGAGGGCCTTCAGGGACTACCGGAGATCAGAGACCGAGCTCGTCCTCGAAGTTGCCCTCTTCCAGACGCTGCTTGATCGTCGTGACGAAGCGGCCCGCGTCGGCCCCGTCCACCAGGCGGTGGTCGTAGGTCAGCGGCAGGAACGCCATCGACCGGACGGCGATCGTGTCGTTGCCGTCGGCGTCCGCGATCACGACCGGACGCTTCACGACCGCGCCGGTGCCGAGCATGCCGGACTGCGGCTGCACGATGATCGGCGTGTCGAACAGGGCGCCGTTGGAGCCGATGTTCGTGATCGTGAAGGTGCCGCCCGACAGCTCGTCCGGCTTGATCTGGCCCGAACGCGCGCGGCCTGCCAGGTCGGCGATGCGGTGCGCGAGACCGGCGAGGCTGAGCTCACCCGCGTCGTGGATGACCACCGACAGCAGACCCTTTTCGGTGTCCACCGCGATCCCCAGGTGCACCGCACCGTGGTAGGTGATCTCCTTCGTGTCCTCGTTGTAGGACGCGTTGACGTTCGGGTGCTGCTTGAGCGCCTCGACGGTGGCCTTCGCGAAGAACGGCAGGAACGTCAGGTTGACGCCCTCGCGCTCCTTGAAGGCCGCCTTCGCCCGCTGACGAAGCTTGGCGATCTTCGTGACGTCCACCTCGTGGACCTGCGTGAGCTGCGCGGAAACCTGCAGCGACTCGCGGGTCTTCGTGGCGGTGATCTGCCGGATCCGGCTGGCCTTCTGCACGGTGCCGCGCAGTGCCGCGAGCTCCGGCGAAACCGCGGCCTTGCGCGGAGCCGACGGCGCCGCGGCAGCCGGGGCGGCGGCGGGCTGAGCGGCGGGAGCCGGGGCTTCCTTCTGCTTGGCCTCCGCCGCCGCGAGCACGTCCTGCTTGCGGATGCGGCCACCGACACCGCTACCGGTCAGCGACGACAGGTCGATGCCGTGCTCCGAAGCGAGCTTGCGGACCAGCGGCGTCACGTACGGTCCACCGTCCGAACCGTTGCTCGCCGCGGCGGCCTTGGGTGCCTCGGCCTTGGGGGCCGGGGCGGCCTGCGGAGCCGGGGCGGGCTTCGGCGCGGGAGCGGCTTCGGCCTTGGGCTCGGGCTTCGGTTCCGGCTTGGGTTCCGGCTTCGGCTCGGGCTTGGGCTCCGGCTTGGGTTCGGGCTTGGGCTCCTCGGCCTTCGGCGCCGGGGCGGAACCGGCCGCGCCGATCACCGCGAGCACGCCGCCGACCTCGACGGTCTCGTCCTCACCGGCGCGGATCTCCAGCACGGTGCCGGCGACCGGGGACGGGACCTCGGTGTCGACCTTGTCCGTGGAGATCTCGAGCAGCGGCTCGTCGACCTCGACGCTCTCGCCGACCTGCTTGAGCCACCGGGTGACGGTGCCCTCGGTGACGCTCTCGCCCAGCTCGGGCAGCTTCACCTCGGTGCCTTCGCCGCCGGCAGCCGGCGCGGTGTCCGGCTGGGACGGCGCGGAGGCCTGCTCCTGCGCGGGCTCCGGCTCAGGCTCGGGCTCGGGTTCCGGCTGCGCTTCGGAGGTGTCCTCCGAGGAACCGGACGACTCCGGCACCCCGCCGGTCCCGTCGTCGATGACGGCGAGCTCGCCGCCGACCTCGACGGTCTCGTCCTCCTGAGCGCTGATCTTCACGACCTTGCCGGCGACCGGGGACGGGACCTCGGTGTCGACCTTGTCCGTGGAGATCTCGAGCAACGGCTCGTCGACCTCGACGGTGTCGCCCTCCTGCTTCAACCACCGGGTGACGGTGCCCTCGGTGACGCTCTCACCGAGCTCCGGCAACGTGACGGAGTAGGCCATCGTTCGCTGACTCCCTTGATATGTCTTGCTTGGTCTGGTTCTTCGACGGTGAGACGTCAGCTGTGGACGTGCAGCGGCTTGCCCGCCAGGGCGAGGAACGCTTCACCGAGGGCCTCGGTCTGGGTGGGGTGCGCGTGGATCAGCGGGGCCACGTCCTCGGGGAACGCCTCCCAGCTGTAGATCAGCTGCGCTTCGCCGATCAGCTCGCCGACGCGGTCGCCCACCATGTGCACGCCGACGACCGGCCCTTCCGGGGCCTTGATCAGCTTGACCCCGCCGGAGGTCTTGAGGATCTGGCTCTTGCCGTTGCCACCGAGGTCGTAGGTGAAGGTGGTGACGTCGGAGCCGTACTTCTCCTTCGCCTGCGACTCGGTGAGACCGACCGAAGCGACCTCGGGGTGCGAGTAGGTGACGCGCGGGATTCCGCTCTCGTCGATCACGCGCGGCTCCTGGCCCGCGATCTCCTCGGCGACGAAGATGCCCTGCTGGAACCCGCGGTGCGCGAGCTGCAGGCCGGGGACGATGTCGCCGACGGCGTAGACGTTCGGCAGGTTGGTGCGGAGACGGTCGTCGGTGAGGACGAAACCGCGGTCCATCTTGACCCCGGCCTCTTCGTACCCGTGCCCGGCCGAGTTCGGGCCGCGGCCGACGGCGACCAGCAGAAGGTCGCCTTCGAGCGTCTCGCCGGATTCCAGCGACACGCTGACGCCGTTGTCGTCCTGCTTGGCGCCGGTGAACCGCACGCCGGTCTTGAAGGCGATCTTGCGGCGGCGGAAAGCGCGCTCGAGCTGCTTGGACGCGTACTCATCCTCGTTCGGGACCAGGCGGGGCAGCGCCTCCACGATGGTGACGTCGACGCCGAAGGACGCCCACACGGACGCGAATTCGACACCGATGACACCACCGCCGAGGACGATGACCTTCTTCGGGATGTAGTCCAGCGAAAGCGCCTGCTCGCTCGCGATGATGCGGCCGCCCAGCTCCAGGCCCGGCAGCGTCTTCGAGTACGAACCGGTGGCGAGGATGACGTTCTTGCCCGTGTAGCGGGTGCCGTCGACCTCGACGGTCGTGCCGCCGACGAACGTCCCGGTGCCCTCGACGAGGTTCACCTTGTGCGCTTTGGCCAGGCCCTGGAGGCCCTTGTACAGGCGGGCGACGATGCCGTCCTTGTACTTGTTGACCCCGGCGATGTCGATGCCTTCCAGCACGGCCTTGACACCGAAGGTCTCGGCGTCGCGGGTCTCGTCGGCGACCTCCGCCGCGTGCAGGAGGGCCTTGGTCGGGATGCAGCCTCGGTGGAGGCACGTCCCGCCAAGCTTGTCCTTTTCGATCAGGGTGACGGAAAGGCCCAGCTCGGCCGCGCGGAACGCGGCGGCGTAGCCGCCCGATCCGCCACCCAGGATCACAAGGTCGGCGGAGGTGTCGGTCACTTCAATAACTCCTCGGCAAGCGGTAGGGGTGGTGCTCTGGCGCCGCTCCGCGCGGTATACGCGCGCGCGGACACTTGCCATCTTGTCACTACGCGCGGCGGCCCTGCGACCTAGGCCGCGTCCTGTGACCCACGGGACACGGCGGGCCGGGGTCACCACGGTGACCACACGTCCGAGTCGGGATAATGGACATTGGACGCGAGTGGGAAGTGAGGTGGTCGGAGTGGGTCTGTTCGACTCGCTGCGCCGGCGCTCTAAAGGCGGGCAAAAGCCCGGTACGCTGCGGAAAGCCTCTTCAAACGACTTCAAGCACCTGGAAGAGTGGTCCGCCTCCCGGACCGGTGTCGAGGCGTATGTGGAGCCCAAGACCAACGTCACCGAGACCACAGTCGTCCTCATCGCGCACGACGGTGAGTGGACGCGGCGCCGGATCGACAGCTTGGACGCGGCGCAGCAGTTCGGCCGCAAACGATCGATCCCCGTGTACGAGGTGGCACGGGTCGGCTACCCGAAGCGGATGCGGGAGTACACCGAGCGGAAGAAGCGCGGCGAAGTCTAAGCGGGGCTCAAGCCGACTGCGCCAGCAGAAGCAGGTGCCGCTCCATCAGCGCCTGGAACGTCGGATGCACCGTCGTGCCCAGCGCCGGATCGATCTCGACCGTGCGCCACTGCTCATCGGCGGCGGTGAGCAGTACCACGGCCGGGTCGGAGATCACGACGACCGTGCCCTCCGCGCGCAGTTCGGCCGTCCCGAGCAAACGCGGGAAGACGACGTCGGCGGGGAGGCCGTCGCAGGTCAGCAGGAACTCCCGGTAGTCGGCGGGCAGCCGGAGCCCGAGGCGTGCTTCGGCCGCGTCGACGTTCCTGGCCGACGCCGCCGGGGGCGCGGTGCCGACGCCGCGCAGCCGGAGGATGCCCGCGACCGTCTCGCGCCAGCCGCCGGTATCCGGTGGGTAGCGCTGATACAGCGCCGCGACCAGGGACCCGGCGCACACTCCCGGCCAGTCGCCGAGCCCGAGCGGGTCGGCTCCGGCGAGGAGGCGCGGCGCGAGCCGCCGTGACGCGGCGAGCATGGCGACGTCCGGGCGCGCCTGTCGTGAGGCGATCTCCGCCCAGGTGTCGAGGTCGTCTCGCGCGACGGCCTCCCGCAACCGGTCCGGCCGGGACGGTCCGAGGTGCGACACCGCCTCACCGATCGGGGAGCCACTGAAGAGACCGTCCAAATCGGACACGCGCCGGGCCAGGTGCGTTTCGTGCGCGCGCTCCTCGGCATCGAGGTCGAGCGGGGTCAGCGCCGCGGCCCACTCCGGCCGCCCGCCGTTCGCTTCGAAGAGCATCGCCCACGCGCGCGCCTGGACGGCTCCGGGGACGAGGGCGGTGACGGGACGTTCGGTGAGTGCGTGCCAATGCGTGATCAGCCTGTCGGCCTCCGCCATCGCCCCGGACGCGGCGAACAACAACGCGGCGTGTCCGATCCGGTCGTCGAGCGTCGCCTCGTCGCCGCTGAGTACATCCCTGATCGCGCCTTCGAGATACGCGTCCCTGTCCACGGAACCGACCCTGCCATGCGCGTGAAGGCCCCCTTCCCTCGGCCGAGGGAAGGGGGCCTTCACGCGCGTTCGGGGTGAGAGATCAGCCGTTGGCGGCGATGTCCGCGAGGACCGCGGCGATGGTGCGGACCGGGACGCCGGTGCCGCCCTTGCCGGTGTAACCCCACGGCCCGGCGGTGTTGAACGACGGGCCCGCGATGTCGATGTGCGCCCAGGGCAGGCCGTCGGCGACGAACTCGCGCAGGAAGATGCCCGCGGCGAGCATGCCGCCCCAGCGGTGCCCGGTGACGTTGGCCAGGTCCGCGAGGCGCGAGTCGAGGTCGGCGCGCAGCTCCTCCGGCAGCGGCATCGCCCAGCCGCCCTCACCGGTCGCCTGCGCGATCGCGGCGATCCGGTCGCGGAACTCGTCCGAGCCCATGACACCGGCGGTGCGGTTGCCGAGCGCGACGACCTGCGCGCCGGTCAGCGTCGAGGTCTCGATCAGGTAGTCGGGGTTCTCCTCGCCCGCGCGCACGATCGCGTCGGCCAGCACGAGGCGGCCTTCGGCGTCGGTGTTGAGCACCTCGACGGTCTTGCCGCCGTACATGCTGAGCACGTCACCCGGCCGGTACGAGGTGGCCGAGGGCAGGTTCTCCGCCAGCGGGATGTGCGCGACGACCTCGAGCGGGTACTTCAGCTTCGCGGCGAGCACCACGGAGGCGAGCACGGCGGCCGCGCCCGACATGTCCGAGGTCATGTGGTCCATGTTCGCGGCGGGCTTGATCGAGATGCCGCCCGAGTCGAAGGTGATGCCCTTGCCGACGAGCGCGACCTTCTTCGCCGCCTTCGACGGCTTGTAGGCGAGACGCAGCAGGCGCGGCTGGCGCGAGGAACCGCCGCCGACACCGAGGATGCCGCCGAAGCCCTTGCGCTTGAGCGCCTTCTCGTCGAGCACCTCGAACTCGAGGTTGTTCGCCTCGGCCAGCGTCTTCGCGCGGTCGGCGAAGGAGGCGGGGAACAGGTCGTTCGGCGGGGTGTTGATCAGGTCGCGGGCGATGATCACCGACTCCGCGATGAGGGTGGCGGCCTTCAACGTCGCCTTGTGGTCCTTGGCGGTGCCCTCTTCGGGACTCACGAAGTCGACCTTGGCGACCGGGCCGTCGCCCTTCTCGGAGCGGTATTCGGTGAAGTTGTACGCGCCGAGCGCGGTGCCCTCGACCGCGGCCTGCAGATCGATCGCCGACAGCGTGACGAACGCGCGCTCGGTGCCGCTCAGCGCCCGCGCGGCGGCACCGGCTCCCCGGCGGACCTGCTCGGCGGTGACGCCGTCCGCGCCCGCCTTGCCGAGCCCGACGGCCAGCACGACACCGGCGGACAGCTTGCCCAGCGTCGGGACCTTGACGACCTCGTCGGCCTTGCCGGACGCGCCCAGCGTGCCGAGGACGTCGGCGAGCTTGCCGTCGAAGGCGGCATCGGCGACGGAGGAGCCGGCGGCGAGCGCCAGACCGTCCTCGCCCTGGAGGGTGCCGATGACGACGACGTCGGCTCGCGTCTTGGCAAGCGCCGCTTCGGCGTTCTCGGTCAGGGCAAGCTTCGGCACGGTCACTTCTGGCTCCTCGCGCGTTCGCGGTGGGTACCGGGCGGCCGCCCGGTCGGATCGTGAGCCATGCTAATGACAGTCGGACCTGGGGTAACAGCGGGGCCGACCGGATAACTGGATGTTCTGGAAGGGAGACGGCGTGCGGCTGGCCGGCGGTCTGCTCATCGCGCTCGCGGTGGGCACGTCCGGAGCGGACTATTGGGTACTTCTCGCCGCCGTCGTCGCGGCCGTGCTCGCCGTCTCGGCGGAGGCGCTGTTGCCGCCGCCGGGGGATACCCGGCCCGACCGGATCGCGGCCGCTGTTTCGCGGCTGGGCCTGGTGCCGGTCTTCGCCACGACGTTCGGGCACTACCTCTTTCCCACGGCGCCGGGAGCCGCCGCCGCGGCGTTCGCCGTCGTGGTCGCCGTCGCCGATCTCGCCGGGGTCCGCCTCGGTGACTACGCCGCCCGGTGGGTCACCGGCCTGCTGCTGGCCGCGGCCGCCGCCCTGCTCGCGATCTGCCTCGGGATCCCGCCCTTGGCCCAGTTCATCGCGCCGGACCCGCCGTCGGTGTCCGGCCTCGGCCTCGCCGTGCTGGTGCTGCTGCCGTTCCTGCTGCCCCGCCGTCCCGGCGCGGGCCGGGCGGCCGCGGTGGGTGCCGTGGCCGTCGCGATCGTCGCCGTCGCGCTCTACCAGCTGGGACCGATCCGGCTCGGGCTCTCGGTGACGTCGTTCCGCGAACTCCTCGCCGCGGCCGACGCGGTCTCGCTGCTGCCGGTGCTGACCGTGGTGGTCGCCGTGGCGACCGTGCCCGTCGCGGTGGACGCCTTCACCGACGGCCGGGAACGGCTTTCCCCGGAACGTCCTAAGGCGACACTCGCTTGTGGACTGATCGTGGCCGTCGCCTCGGCCTTCGCTGGGCCGGTCGTGGCCCTCGGGCTCGCGGGAGTGGGAACGCTCGCCGAACTGGTTCTGCGGGTCCGCGCCCGTGGGTACCGTTCAAGGCGTGCGTGATCCCCACTGGACCCCGGGTGACACGGTCGTCGAACGGTTCCTGCGACCGGACGGTTCGATCGGCCAGCATCATCCGCTGCGCGTCGTCGCCGACGACGGCACCGTGCTGCTCGGCTGGCTGCCCGCGGACACCCCGATCATCGGCAGCAGACTCGCCGACGGGCGGCTCTTCCGAGAGGCGCCGCTCGAGGAGCGGTTCCGGGTGCCGAGGGTGCGCGTGGCCGACCTCTGGCGCGACACCTCGACGCTGCGCCGGATCGCCGACGACGAATGGTCGTCGGTCTGGTGGTTCTTCGACGCGGACGGGCATTTCTTGAACTGGTACGTCAACCTCGAGGTCCCGCTGGGGCGCACGTCGTCCGGGCCGGACCGGATCGACGGCATCCTCGACGTCGCCGTCGAGCCCGGCGGACGCTGGCGGTGGAAGGACGAGGCCGAGGCCGAAGAGGCCGTCCTCGCCGGCCGGATCACCGCCGGGCAGCTCGAGCGGCTGCGGGCCGAGGGCGAACGGATCGGGGCGCTCGCGGACGCCGGCCGGTTCCCCTTCGACGGGACGTGGACCGACTTCCGGCCGGAGCCGGACTGGCCCGCGCCCGGCCTGCCGGACGGGTTGCTCTAGCTCACCTGCAGGAGCAGTAGCAGCATCAGCACGACGTTGAGCACCGTCAGGATGACCACCGACTTGGTGGACAGCTCGCGCGGGAACACCTTGCCGTGGATGCTCTTCCACCAGAAGATGCCGAAACCGGCGGCGACCAGGCCGAGGAACGCACCGAAGCCGCTGTCCAGCAGGGCCCAGCCGTCCATCATCAGCACGCCGGTTCCGAAGGTCAGCAGTACCGCCGTCGCGAACGTCTTGATGTCGGCCCCCGTGCCGGAGGCGGCGGGCTTGGCCGGGTGAGCGGGCTGCATGGGGTTTAACGTCACTCCGCCATCCTAGGGGCGTGAGGCCTCGCGTGTTCGTCGCGACGGACAGATAGCGGGAGGTAAAGATATGCGGACGTCCGACTAACGTGGGTCCGACCAAGCGTTATCGTCATAGTCATGACGACCTCGACGCAGTTCACCCACCTCCCGCACCCGAGCCCCGCGAGCCCGGAACGCGTCGCGGACGTATTGGCCGCACCCGGCTTCGGCCTGCACTTCACCGACCACATGGTGACCGTGAAGTGGAGCGCCGAGCAGGGCTGGCACGACGCGACCGTCGGTCCGTACGCGCCCTTCACGCTGGACCCGGCGACCTCCGTGCTGCACTACGGCCAGGCGATCTTCGAAGGTCTCAAAGCGTACCGCCAGCCGGACGGGACGATCGCCGCGTTCCGGCCCGACGCGAACGCGATCCGCTTCCGCAACTCGGCCGAGCGTCTCGCCATGCCGCAGCTGCCGGTGGAGGTCTTCCTCGACTCGATCCGCGAGCTCATCGCGGTCGACTCCCGTTGGGTCCCGACGAAGCCGGGCGAGTCGCTGTACCTGCGGCCCTTCATGATCTCCACCGAAGCCGGGCTCGGCGTCAACCGGCCCGCGAACGAGTACCTCTACGCGCTGATCGGCTCGCCGGCGGGCTCGTACTTCTCCGGCGGCGTCAAGCCGGTGAGCGTGTGGCTCTCGACCGAGTACGTGCGCGCGGTCCCTGGCGGCACCGGCGAGGCCAAATGCGCCGGTAACTACGCGGCGTCGTTCGTGGCGCAGGCGCAGGCCGTGGAAAAGGGCTGCGACCAGGTCGTGTGGCTCGACGCGGTCGAGCGGCGCTGGGTCGAGGAGATGGGCGGGATGAACCTGTTCTTCGTCTTCGGCTCCGGCGAGGAGGCCCGCGTCGTGACCCCCGAACTGACCGGTTCGCTGCTGCCGGGGGTGACCCGGAAGTCGCTGCTGGAGCTGGCGAAGTCGTTCGGTCACCAGGTCGAGGAGCGGCGGATCTCCACCGACGAGTGGGAGAAGGCCGCCGCTTCGGGTGAGCTGACCGAGGTGTTCGCCTGCGGGACCGCGGCGGTCATCACACCGGTCGGGCACGTGAAGCACGCGGGCGGCGAGTTCTCCGTGGCGGGCGGCCAGCCCGGTGAACTGACGATGAAGCTGCGCGGCGCGCTGACCGGAATCCAGGAGGGCACCCGGCCCGCTCCGGAAGGCTGGATGTACCCGCTGGGCTGACCTGCCGCCTTCGAGCCCCCGCGCGCGCCATGAAAGGTCCTTTCCTTGCAATTTTGCAAGGAAAGGACCTTTCATGGCACTTGAGGGGTGGGGCGAACCCGCATTTAGAGGACTAAACGCGGAAGACGATGTGCCGAAGAGCGTCAGGAAGCGGGCGCCTCGATCAGCGGCCCGCTCACCCCCGCCTGCTCGTGCGTGGCCATCTCCGCGAGCACCCGCGTCGCCATGAACACCAGCGGCAGCGCCGCGACCGCGCCCGTCCCCTCACCGAGACGTACGTCCAGGTCCAGGATCGGGTCCAGGTCGAGGTGCTCCAGCGCCAGCGCGTGCGCGGGTTCGCCGCCGCGCTGGCCGGCGGTCCACCATTGCCGCGCGCCGGGGACGAGCTCCTCCGCGACCAGCGCGGCCGCGGCGGCGACCAGGCCGTCCAGGATCACCGGCGTCTTCCGGAGCGAGGCCTGCGCGAGGAACCCCGCCATCGCGGCGATGTCGGCGCCGGCGGCGGTGCGCAGCAGCGCGACCGGGTCGGCCAGTACCGTCCTGGCCCGCCGCAGCGCGTCTCGGACCGCGGCGGCCTTGCGCATCCAGGCGTTGTCGTCGATCCCCGAACCGCGGCCCACGACGGCCACCGGTTCGCTGCCGGTCAGCGCCGCGACCAGTACCGAGGCCGGGGTGCTGTTCCCGATTCCGAGGTCGCCCGCGATGAGCAGGTCGGCCCCGCCGTCGACCTCGGCGTCGGCGATCGCCCGGCCCGCGCGGACGGCGGCGCGTGCTTCGGCGTCGGTCAGCGCGTCTTCGACGTCGATCGAGCCGGATCCGCGCCTGACCTTGAACTCGCCGATCGACCGCGTCGCGGGGGCGTCGCTGTCGACGGCCATGTCGATGACGCGGACGCTCGCTCCCGCCGAGGCGGCCAGCACGTTGATGGCCGCGCCGCCGGTCAGCATGCTGCCGACGAGTTGCGCGGTGACCTCGCTCGGATAGGCCGACACACCTTTCGCGGCGATGCCGTGGTCTCCGGCGAACACCACGACCCGCGGCCGGGTGAAGGGGCGCGGCGGCGACTGGCCCTGGCAGGCCGCGACCCACACGCCCAGCTCTTCCAGCCTGCCCAGCGACCCCGCCGGCTTGATCAGTTTCGAGTGCAGGGCGATCGCCGCCGAGCGCGCGTGTTCATCAGGCTGCTCGACTTCGGCGAATTCGAGGATATCGTCGTCCAACGCCCTGCCCCTTCGGATCGCTTCGGTGGCCGCGCCCAACCTACCGACCCGCCTGTGCCAGAGTTGCCTGTGGCTCAAACGAAGGCCGCCGGAGTGGTGCTCGCGAGCGGAGCGGGCACCCGGGTCGGCGCCAAGCTCAACAAGGTTTACCTGCCCGTGGCGGGCAGGCGGGTGGTCGCGTGGTCTCTCGACGCCTTCGCCCGCGTGCCCGGTATCGACGTGCTCGTGCTGGTCATCCGGCCGCAGGACACGGAACTCGCGCGGGAAGTGCTGGCCGAGCATCCAGGTGAGGTCGAACTCGTCCACGGCGGTGCCACGCGTCGGGATTCGGAGCTGAACGCCTTGCGCCACTTGGCTTCCCGGATCGAGAGCGGAGAGATCGACGCGGTACTGCTGCACGACGCGGCCCGCCCGCTCGTCACCTCGGAGCTGATCGCGGACGTCCTCGCCGACACGCGGCGGTACGGGGGAGCGGTGCCGGGGGTCGCGGCCGACGACATCGTGCGCGTGGACGGCGACACCGTTTCCGGTGCGCTGCCCGGCGCGATCCGGGTGCAGACGCCGCAGGGTTTCCGCGCAGCGCCGTTGCTCGAGGCCTACGAAACGGCCGAGCGTGAGGGTTTCGTCGGCACGGACACGTCTTCGTGCATGGAAAGGTTCTCCGCGCTACCGGTGCGGTGGGTTCCCGGCAGCGCGGAGAACCTCAAGATCACCTACCCGCACGACCTCGTTGTCGCCGAGCAGGTGATCGGCCGAGGTCAGGGATCGCCCTGATCGGCGGTGGCTCCGTTCGCTGGCAGGACGGTGGCCGGGTGGCGCGCGTCCTTGGGGATCACGCAGTCCGGATGTGGTTGCAGCAACTGGATCGGCGCGCCGGGATCGCCGGGCGGTGGGATGGTGAGCACCGCGCGCAGCGTCCAATCGGCCGTCGAGTGGTATTGCCACGAAACGAGCGCGGGCTGGAAGACGTCGGTGTCCGGGAGGGTCGTGACCCGGAAGGCGCTCGCCCGTTCCTCACCGCGCAGGATGAGGACGTCGGCACAGGTGTCCCACTGGAAGACCGCGGCACAGACCTCGGGTTCCTCCCGGGGGCCGAAGATGTAGACGACCCACCGGCGTCTTCGAAGCTCTTCGAGCAGTTCGTCGATGCTCAGGTGGTTCATCGAGCCCCCTAACGGGTTTCGGGAACTCTGCGGAGAGTAACAGGTGTACTAGAGCACCGTCCAGAATGTGTACTAGTACGTAATAATGGGGTGTGAGCAGGATCCTTGGTGCTCGCCCATTGGTGTGCTAGAACGCTTGTGCGCACCGCGCGACCTTGTGAGGAGTCACCTTGCCCGCCGTCGACCGACCTGAACCGCCGTATCTCCAGATCGCGGGAAACATTCGCGACGACATCGTTTCGGGCAGGCTCAAGGAAGGCGACGCGGTCCCGTCCGCGCGTGAGATCGCCAGAAACTGGAACGTCGCCATGGCGACGGCGATGAAGGTCCTCTCGACGCTCCGCGCCGAAGGTCTGGTCCGCGCGGTCCGCGGCGTCGGGACAGTGGTGCAGACCAGAGCGCTGCACCGCTCCGCGCACGACCGGACGATCTCGATCGCGAGAACCGGCAAGGTCTATCCGCCGGGCCACTACGCGAAAATCCGTGAGGCCGGGCTGCTCCCGGCGCCGGAGCGGGTGGCGGGCGCGCTCGGCATCGAAGAGGGCGCGCCCGCGATCCGGCGGCGGAGGACGACCTACGCGGGCAACGAGTCGCCGGTGTCGACGTCGGTCTCCTGGTTCGACGGCGCGCTCGCGGCCAAGACGCCGTTGCTGTTCGAGACCGAACGGATCGTCGAAGGCACGGTGAAATACGTCGCGGACCGGACGGGCCGGCGCCTCTCCGCCACCCGCACCCAGCACGCCGCGGGACTCGCGGGTGCCGAGGAGGCGGCGGAGCTCGGCGTGCCCGAAGGCTCGGCGATCTTGTTGAGCCGCAACAGTTTTCTCTCCGCGGAAGGCGACGTACTCGAGTACGGCGAATCGGCGGCCTTGCCGAACCACTGGGTTTTCTACGAATACAACATCGAGGACGGGGCATGAAGCACATTCACGCGGGTAAGGTCCGGGACCTTTACGAAATCGACGGCGACATTCTGCTCGTCGCGTCGGATCGCGTTTCGGTCTACGACGTCTCGCTCCCGACCCCGATCCCGGACAAGGGCTCGCTGCTGAACCAGCTTTCCGCCTGGTGGTTCGAAAAGATGGCCGACGTGGTGCCGAACCACGTCATCTCCACGACCGACGTCCCCGCCGAATTCGCCGGCCGCGCCATGCGGTGCAAGCCGCTGAAGATGATCCAGGTCGAATGCATCGCGCGCGGTTACCTCACCGGTCTCGGCATGCGCGAATACCGGCGTGACGGCAAGGTTTCCGGCGTCGAACTGCCGGCAGGGCTCGTCGAGGCGGACAAGCTGCCCGAGCCGATCTTCACGCCCACGACGAAGATCTCCGACACCGGCCACGACGAGTTCATGACCTTCGCCGAGGTCGTGAACGACATCGGCAAGGAGACCGCGGACCGCATCCGCGATCTCACGCTCGAGGTCTACACCAAGGGCGCGGAACACGCGGCGAAGAACGGCATCATCATCGCCGACACCAAGCTCGAATTCGGGTTCGACGCCGACGGTGTGCTGACGCTCGGGGACGAGGTCCTCACCTCGGACTCGTCCCGTTTCTGGCCTGCCGACGACTACGAGCCAGGCCGCACGCAGCACGCGTTCGACAAGCAGTTCGTCCGCGACTGGTCCGCGAGCACCGGCTGGGACAAGACACCGCCGGGGCCCGCCATCCCGGACGAGATCGTCAAGGCCACCCGCGAGCGCTACACCGAGGTCTACGAGAGGATCACCGGGAAGACCTGGGTGCCCGGCGGTGGCCATGCCTGACCAGCAGGTCTACGACCCGTACCGGCTGATCGACGACGTCGAGGGACTGCTGATCCAGCGGGGTCACCGGCCGGAGCGGGTCGACGGCCGGGCGGGCGACCGCGTCGCCGGTGCGAGCAGGTTGTTGCGGGGCTTGGGAATCGAGCCGCTCCGCGCCCCCGGTGACGCGCTCGACCTCGACGGTCAAAGGGCGTACCAGACGCGCGTCCACGGCGACTGACGCGTTCAGCCGGCCAAGTGCGGGAAAAGGCACTTGGCCGGCTGAGCACGGGGGATCAGGGGCTGCGGGTCAGCGTCGGGTCGGTCTCGACGACGCCGTCGAGGGCCTCGTCGATGGCGGCGAGCAGATCCGCGTCCAGCTTCACGCCGGCCGCCTTCACGTTCTCGTGCACCTGCTCCGGCCGCGAAGCGCCGATGATCGCCGAAGCGACGTTCGGGTTCTGCAGCACCCACGCCACGGACAGCTGGGCCAGCGTGAGACCCGCCTTGTCCGCGATCGGCTGCAGCCGCTGCACGCGTTCGAGGACGTCGTCGTTGAGGAAGCGGGCGACCATGTTGGCGCCGCCCTTCTCGTCGGTCGCGCGGGAGCCCTCGGGCAGCGGCTGACCGGGCTTGTACTTGCCGGTGAGCACGCCCTGCGCGATCGGCGACCAGACGATCTGGCTGAGACCCTCGCGCTCGGACGCCGGGACGACCTGCGCCTCGATGACCCGCCACAGCGCGTTGTACTGCGGCTGATTCGAGACGAACGGCACCTTCAGCTCACGCGCGATCGCGGCGCCCTGCGTGATCTGCTCGGCGGTCCACTCCGAGACACCGACGTAGAGAACCTTGCCCTGGCGGACGAGGTCGGCGAAGGCGAGGAAGGTCTCTTCGAGCGGAACGGTCCGGTCGAACCGGTGCGCCTGGTAGAGGTCGACGTAGTCGGTGCCGAGCCGCTTCAGCGAAGCGTTCGCCGACTCCATGATGTGCTTGCGGCCGAGGCCCTGGTCGTTGGGGCCCTTGGGGCCGGTCGGCCAGTAGACCTTGGTGAAGATCTCCAGGCTTTCCCGGCGCAGGCCCTTCAGGCCGCGGCCGAGTACCGATTCGGCGGCCGTGTTGGCGTAAACATCGGCGGTGTCGAAGGTGGTGATGCCGACGTCGAGCGCCGCCTTGATACAGGCCTGGGCCTGGTCTTCTTCCACCTGGGACCCGTGGGTGAGCCAGTTGCCGTACGAGATCTCGCTGACATTGAGGCCGCTGCGGCCGAGGCGTCGGAACTCCATGGGCGCGACTCTACCCCAAGCCGTTAGTCACGCTAACGACCTGGGATTCGCCTGCTCAGACCTTGTCGCCGGGCTTGACGCGCGGCTTCGGGACACGCAGCTTGCGGATCTGGCTCGCGCGGATGAACGAGTACCAGCCGACCGAAACGCCCTTGACCGTCTCGTCCGGGAACTTCAGGCGGACCATCTTCGCGATCCGGCGTCCGCTGAGCACGCCCTCGACGATCATGCCGAGCAGCATCACAGTGCACAGCAGCGTCGCGTAGCGCTGCACCTCCGGGTACGGGAGGATCAGGGCGACGAACACCAGGATCGCGAGCGGCATGAAGAGGCCGAGCAGGTTGCGCCGGGAGTCGACGAGGTCACGGATGTAGGCCTTGACCGGGCCGCGGTCGCGCGGGAGCAGGTACTTGTCATCGCCCGCCATCATCTTCTCGCGGCGTTCCTTGGCGGCGTTGCGCTGCTTCGCCTTGTACTCCGGGTCGGACTTCGCGGACTTGCGGAGTTCCTTGTTGCGCTTCATCGCCTCCCGCATGGTGGTCGGCGGCGGCGCCACCGGACCACGGCGCTTGGCCTCGGCCTCACGCCGCTTGGGCGTGGCCTTGCCCTTTCCGGGCGTATAGGCCTTGGCCTGGACCTCGACGGCCTCGTTGTCGAGGGTCTCGGTGTCGGTCGTGGCGGAGTCTGTGGTGCTACGGCGCAGGAACCTCACCTCACCAGGGTAGTTGCAGGCGTCACGGTGCCACGCACCAGGCCGAGCGATATGTCACCATGGAGGGGAACAGATCGGGACTCCGAAGTGTTGGACCATGTGCAAGACGAGTACCCGCAGCGAGTTCGACCAGAGGGAGAACCATGACGACCGCTGAGCAGGCAGCAGCAGCTCAGGCCGAAACCGCCGAGGAGACCCACGGCGTCACGTTGACCGATGCCGCCGCCGCCAAGGCGAAGGCCCTGCTCGAGCAGGAGGGCCGTGACGACATGCACCTGCGCATCGCCGTCCAGCCCGGCGGGTGCGCGGGCTTGCGCTACCAGCTGTTCTTCGACGAGCGCACGCTCGACGGCGACCTGTTCCGTGACTTCGACGGCCTCCGCGTCGCCGTCGACCGGATGAGCGCGCCGTACGTGTCGACCGCCGTGATCGACTTCGTCGACTCGATCGAGAAGCAGGGCTTCACCATCGACAACCCGAACGCGACGGGTAGCTGCGCCTGCGGCGACAGCTTCCACTGACCGGCGTCGAGCATGAAGAAGGGCCGCGAACCTCACCCAGGTCGCGGCCCTTCTTCATGCCTGGATCGGGATCAGACGTAGGCGTCCAGATCGGCGACCTGGGCGAGACACCGCTCGTCGACGGTCCAGGGCGGAGCGATCTGCCGGGGCAGTGGCAGGTTCTCGGCCTGGAGGGACGAAGGGATGCCGGCACAGTCGGCGATGAGTTCGCCGATGGATTCCGGTTCGAGGTGATACGCGGAAGTGGTCACGAACGACAAGTTAATGACTCTCGTTCGAGTAGGACACCAATACCAACCGGTAGTGTTCATGGCCGTGCCTGAAGCAACCCGTATGGGGCATGACCTGCGGGTAACTTAGCCGTCCTCGTCTCACGAGGCCGACAAAACAAGGAGAACCGGTGGCAGACAGCGCCAGGATCGCAGTATCCGGCAGTATCGCAACCGACCATCTCATGCACTTCCCGGGCAGGTTCGCCGAGCAGCTCGTCGCCGAACAGTTGCACCGCGTGTCCCTGAGCTTCCTGGCCGACGACCTCGTCGTCCGGCGAGGCGGGATCGGCGCGAACATCGCCTTCGGCCTCGGTGTGCTGGGTCAGCGTCCCATCCTGGTCGGCGCCGTGGGCTCCGACTTCGCCGACTACCGGTCGTGGCTCGAGCGGCACGGCGTCGACACCGCCGGTGTGCTGGTGTCCGAGGTCGCGCACACCGCCCGCTTCGTCTGCACCACCGACGAGGACCTCTGCCAGATCGCCACCTTCTACGCCGGTGCGATGGCCGAATCCCGCAACATCGAACTGGAGCCGGTCGCCGCGCACGCCGGTGCGCTTTCACTCGTACTGATCAGCCCGGACGACCCCGAAGGCATGGTCCGGCACGCCGAGGAGTGCCGCCAGCGCGGTTACACCTTCGCCGTCGACCCCTCGCAGCAGCTGGCCCGGATGGACGGCGAGCAGGTGCGCGCCTTCGTCGAGGGCGCGAAGTACCTGTTCAGCAACGACTACGAATGGGAGCTGCTGCTCCAGAAGACCGGCTGGGCCGAGGCCGACGTCCTCGACCGTGTCGGCATGCGGATCACGACGCTCGGGGAGAAGGGCGTCGAGATCATCGGCAAGGACGGCCTCGCGCTGCAGATCGGCGCCGTCCCGGAGCGCGGCAAGGTCGACCCGACCGGTGTCGGCGACGGCTTCCGCGCCGGGTTCATCGCCGGTATCGAGGGCGGTCTGAGCCTGGAGCGCGCGGCGCAGCTGGGGTCGCTGATCGCCGTTCTGGTGCTGGAGACCGTCGGCACGCAGGAGTGGACCTTCCACCGCGACGACGCGCTGGGCCGCCTCAAGGAGGCCTTCGGTCCGGAATCCGCCGAGGAGATCGCCGCGGTCCTGCCCGCTTGACCTGATTCGACGCGCGTGAAGGCCCTCTTACCTCGGCTCAGCCGCGGGAAGGGGCCTTCACGCGCTCCGGGGTGAGTGGGGAGAATCTGGCGACGATGGAGGAATGGGGACGTTGAGTGTCCCGAATCCTCCATCGTCGATCCCGACATCTGCCGGGATCGGGAGCCTTCACGCGCGTCCGGTCAGGATTCCGGCGATCTCGGCGGGACGGGACACGTGCGGACAGTGCCCGGCGTCGACCTCGACGGCGGTGACGCCGAGCCGTTCCCGCGCCGCTCGCCGCATCCACTCGGGCCTGAGGGTGCGATCCCGGGTGGGGACGATCACCGTCGAGGGGATCTCCGGCGCGGGCCCGGCCGGGTGCACGGCGAGAACAGCGGGGTTGAACAGCCGCAAACTGTCCAATGCCAGGTGTTCGGTCTCGGCATCGCAGTCGTGGAAAAGGAACTCGGACGCCTTCGCGGGATCGGCCGTCGGATCCACGCCGATCCAGTCCGGTTGGAGCACGGTCCTCGCCTCGTCGCGCAGGCTCTTCCCGCCCGCGAAATCGGGGATGTAGGCGGCGAGCCACACCAGCGCCCGCGCGCCGAGCGCTTCGGCGATCGCGGGAAGCAGGACCCCGGAACCGGAATGGGCGACCACGACCGGCCGCTCGCCGACGTACTGTTCGCGCACGTGCTGCGCGTAACCCTCGACGGGCAGATCTTCCGGGGCCAGCAGGTCGACCGCGATCGCGTGGTGGCCTGCCGCGGTGAGCAACATGGCCACCCGGTCCCAGCTCGCGGGGCTCTGCGTCGTGCCGTGCACGAGGACGAAGTCCATGACTCCATGCTGGCCTCCACCGCGCGAACGGTGAAGGCCGGCATGGAGAGTCGTGACTAGAGTTTCACCGGGTAGACCGGCTCCGGCACCTCGGGCTTGATGCGGTTCTCGACGAAGATGCCGTGCCACAGCATGAACACCAGCAGCGCCCACAGCTGGCGGCTGCGGTCGAGCTGCCCGGCCTTGTGCTCGTCGAGCAGGGCCAGGACGGCCTTCTTGTCGAGCAGCTCGTCGGTCCGGGAGTCCGAGATGATGCCCTTGGCCCAGTCGTACATCTCGTTGCGCAGCCACAGGCGGATCGGCACCGGGAAGCCGAGCTTGCGCCGGTTCAGCACGTGCGCCGGGATGATCTTCGCCAGCGCCTGGCGCAGCGCGTACTTCGTGGTGCCGTGCGCGAGCTTCTGGTCGAGCGGGATGCTCGCGGCGACCTTGAACACCTCGGCGTCGAGGAACGGCACCCGCAGTTCCAGCGAGTTCGCCATGGTCACCTTGTCGGCCTTGACCAGGATGTCGCCGCGCAACCAGGTGTAGAGGTCGACATGCTGCATCCGCGCGACCGGGTCCCAGCCCTCGGAGATCTTGTACCAAGGAGCGGTGACGTCCTTGAACCCGACGCCTTCCTCATAAGTGCGCAGCACGTTGCGGAGCTGGTCGTCGCGGAAGTTGCGGGCGTTGCCGTAGTAGCGGTCCTCCAGCGGCAGCGCCCCGCGCCGCAGCAGGTCCTTGCCTCGGGTGCCCTCGGGGATCTTCGTGGAGACCTTGCCGATGATCTTCCGCATTCCGCCGGGGATCTTTTCGAACGGCGCCAGCGAGATCGGCTCGTTGTAGATCGTGTAGCCGCAGAAGAGCTCGTCGGCGCCTTCGCCGGACAGCACGGCCTTGACGTGTTTACGCGCCTCGCGGGCGATGAACCACAGCGGCACGAGCGCCGGGTCGGCCACCGGGTCGTCGAGGTACCAGACGATGAGCGGCAGCGCCTCCATCATCTCGTCCGCCGACACCGTGCGGACCACGTGCTTCACCCCGATCGCGGCTGCCGTTTCGGCGGCGACGTCGACCTCGGAGTAGCCCTCGCGCTCGAACCCGGTGGTGAACGCGATCAGGTTCGGGTTGTGCTCCTTGGCCAGCGTCGCGGTCGCTGTCGAGTCGATGCCGCCGGAGAGGAACGCGCCGACCGTGACGTCGGGGTCGGAGATCATGTGCTTGCCGACCGAGTCGCGCATCACATCGGCGATGCGCTCGTACAGCGCCTCCGCCTCGGCCTCGCTGTTGACCGGCTTCGCGGCGAACTGCGGGTGGAAGTAGCGGGTGAACTCGACCTCGCCGCCCGGGACGACCCGGAACGACGTGCCGGACTCGACGCGGCGGATCCCGGTGTGCAGCGACTCGGGCTCCGGCACGTACTGCAGCACCAGGTAGTGCTGCAGGGCCGTGCGGTCCAGCTTCTCCTCGACGCCGAGGACGCTCGAAAGCTCCAGCAGGCTCTTCTTCTCACTCGAGAAGGCGATCTTGCCGGGACCGGCGGAGTAGAACAGCGGCTTGATGCCGAAGGGGTCGCGCGCGCCGAAGACGACCTTCTCCTGGGAGTCCCAGATCATGAAGGCGAACATGCCGCGCAGCTTCTTCACCGCGTCGTCGCCGAGGTAGTGGTACGCCGCGACGATCGCCTCACCGTCGCCCTCTGTGGCGAACTTCGCACCGTGCTCGGCGGCCAGTTCGTCGCGCAGCTCGCGGTAGTTGTAGATCTCGCCGTTGAAGTTCAGCGTGTAGCGCTCAGGAGCCTCCGGCGGGCCCCAGATCAGCGGCTGGTGGGCGTGGTCGACGTCGATGAAGGCCAGCCGGTTGAAGCCGTACACCACTTCGGCGTCGGCCCAGGTGTCGTGCTCGTCGGGACCGCGGTGGCGCTGGCAGCGCATGGCGGCGTCGACCGCCTCGCGGGCGCCGGCCGCGTCGGCTTCGGTCGAACAGATCAGTCCAAGCAGGCCGCACACGTCTAGTTCACACACCTCTTGTTGGCCGAGCGGGGAGAAGGGCCCAGTATGCCCGGGTGGACGTACACCCGGATGTGGTGGGGGATACGCGTGTTGGGGTCACCCCTTAGTCAGCGCGGTGCCACAACTCGGCTAGGCTCCGCCATGTCACGAAGATCGGTCGAGGAGGCTCTGGGTGAAAGGGCAAGGCGCAGTGGGAAATCCAGAGCGCATCCCGGTTAAGCGGGCTGGTCGCGTCGCAGCGCTCGCCGCGCTGGTGATGCTGACCGCGACGGGCTGTTCCGGGGACGAGATCCTTCGCTTCGGCTGGCCTGTCGGGGTGACCCCGCAGGCGCACGACATGCGCACCCTGTGGA
Source organism: Amycolatopsis sp. NPDC039088 (assembly GCF_055598845.1). Taxonomy (NCBI): domain Bacteria; kingdom Bacillati; phylum Actinomycetota; class Actinomycetes; order Pseudonocardiales; family Pseudonocardiaceae; genus Amycolatopsis; species Amycolatopsis sp. NPDC039088. Next base: position 25,257 of record NZ_JBVKAE010000030.1, read on the forward strand.
CGTGGACGGTCGTCGCCGCGCTGGTCGTCGGTGTCATCGTCTGGGCGCTGATCTTCTGGACCGCGATCTTCCACCGCAAGAAGAAGACCGCCGACGGCGCGGAGGAGGAACTGCCCCGCCAGTTCCAGTACAACATCCCGCTGGAGATCTTCACGGTCGTCGTCCCGACGATCATGGTCTGCGTGCTGTTCGTCTTCACCGCGTCCACCGAGAACCGCGTGCTCGCCGAGACGGACAACCCGGACGTCACGGTCGACATCGTCGCGTTCCAGTGGAACTGGGAGTTCAAGTACAAGAGCGACTCCAAGAACCACGACGACCCCGAGATCACCACGGTCGGCAGCTCGACCGAGATCCCGCTGCTCGTCCTGCCGACGAACAAGACGATCCAGTACAACCTGCGGTCGGCCGACGTCATCCACTCGTTCTGGGTGCCGGAGTTCCACTTCAAGCGGGACGTCATGCCGGACCCGGAGAAGAACAACCAGGACTTCACCTTCCAGAACTCGATCGACCGGGAAGGTTCGTTCGTCGGCCGCTGTGCCGAGCTGTGCGGTACCTACCACTCGGGAATGAACTTCGAGGTCAGGGCCCTGTCGCCGGACAAGTACGCGCAGTACATCCAGCTGCGCGGCACGGTGAACCCGAAGAGCGGCAAGCCGAACACCGCGTCCGAGGCGCTGACGGCGATGAACTGCGGCGACCTGTGCGCGCCCTACGCCGTCACCACCACCCCGTTCAACACCGACCGCACCGCGCGGGTCGCGTCCAACTGACCCGGCTGTTCGAGCCCGAAACAGGAGTGAGGCAACGTCCATGAAGGTCGAAGGACGGATTTTCTTCCTCGTCGCGGTCTTCTCCGTCCTCGTGGCGGGTATCTACGCGTACATGACCGGAACGATGACCCGGGACGGCGTCGAGCCGGTCGGTGTGGTGGCCCTGATCCTCACCGGTGGCCTGGCCTTCCTGGCCGGGAGCTACCTGCAGTTCGTGGCGCGGCGCATCGAGCCGCGGCCGGAGGACCGGGAAGACGCCGAGATCAGCGACGGTGCCGGTGAACTGGGCTTCTTCAGCCCCGGCAGCTACTGGCCGATCGGTCTCGCGGCGGCCGCCGCGCTGACCGGTGTCGCGCTCGCGTTCTTCCACGTCTGGCTGCTGATCATCGCGCTCGGCCTGGTGATCGTCGCCATCGGCGGACTGGTGTTCGAGTACCACACCGGCCCGAACCACGAGTGACGTTCTGACGCCGAAAGCGGCGCCTGGGTCTTCGGACCGGGGCGCCGCTTTTCGCATTCAGAGGACTAAACGCGGGCTGTGGGGGTGTGGCCCACCTCGGGCTTTCCCACCTCGGGCTTGGCCGCTCGCTTCGGCGCGAGCGCCGCCGCCAAGACCGCCAGCATCCCCACGATCTCCGGCCACGTCGGCCGGTGGCCGTAGGCGAGGACGTCCACCACCACCGCGACCACGGGATAGACGTAGGACAGCAGCGCCACCGTCGTGGTCGGCAGCTTGCCGATGCTCGCGTACATCAGGACGTACATCAGCGCCGTGTGCACGGTTCCCAGCAGCACCAGCCACAGCAGGCCCGACGTGTCCGTGGGCAGCGGCGTGACGAGCAGCGCGGGGGCGAGCACGATCGTCCCGGTCACCAGCTGGATAGCCGCCAGAACGTGCGGACGCAGGTGCTTGAGCTGCTTCGCGACGAACGAGGCGCCGGCGTAGAGCGCGGCCGCGCCGAGCGCGAGGGCGATTCCCGCCAGCTCCACGGGTTTGCCGTCGGCACCGTGCGCGGACAGTGAGATAAGTGCCACCCCGCCGAACGCGATCAGCGCCCGGACCAGCTGGCTCTTCGCCATCTTCTCGCCGAGGAACGCCGCTGCGAGACCGACCAGCATCAGCGGCTGCGTGTGGTAGACGACGGTGCTCACCGAGATCGACGAAAGCGTGTAGGAGGCGAAGAGCAGCACCCAGTTCCCGACCAGGAACAGCCCGCCGAGGACGGCGAGCCACAGGTCGCGGCGGGTGAGCGTCCAGGGCCGGAGCCAGCCGCGCGCGGCGCTCCACACCAGGAGCAGCAGGCCGCCGACGAGGCTCCTCGCGAACGCCACAGCGGGCGCGTCGGCGCCGCTTTCGAGGACGACGGCGCCGATGGTGCCGGACAGCGCCATCGCGGCCGTCCACTGGAGGAGGGGGTTGTTCTTGTTCATGGGGACCACTTTCGACCCCGGGCGGCCGGTCGACCAGTGTCAGAGATGACATCGACCGCAAAACTTATGACACACTGCCGGAATGGATGTGAAGAAGGTCGCGGTGGTGCTCGCCGACCAGGTCTCGCCGTTCGAACTCGGTGTCGCGTGCGAGGTCTTCGGCACCGATCGCAGTGCCGACGGCATCGAGGGCTGGGACTTCGCCGTCTGCTCGCCCGGCGGTGAGAACGTCCTGAGCTGGTCCGGTTTCGGGCTGAACAGCCTGGAGACCCTGGACTTCGCCGCGTCCGCCGATCTGCTGATCGTCCCGACCTGCGCGCCGCGCAGTGCGAGCCCGCCGGAGCCGGTGCTGGAAGTCCTGCGCGACGCGGCGAGCCGGGGAGCGTGGGTCGCGGGCTTCTGCGCGGGTGTCTTCTCGCTCGGGTACGCGGGGCTCCTCGACGGGCGCAACTGCACCGTGCACTGGGTCTACGAGCAGGAGTTCCGGTCGCGTTTCCCGACGGCGAAGGTCGACCCGAAGGCGTTGTACGTCGACGACGGCGGCGTCCTCACCAGCGCCGGGACCGTCGCCGCCGTCGATCTCTGCCTGCATCTGGTGCGTGAACTGCGGGGCGTCACCGCGGCCACCACACTGGCGAGGCGGATGGTCGCGGCTCCGCACCGTGTCGGCGGGCAGGCGCAGTTCGTGCAGGCGCCCGTGCCCGAGACCGCCGCGCCGGATGACACCGTGCTCGCCGAGGCACTCGAATGGATCGAGCGACGGCTGGATCAGCCGTTCACCGTCGCGGAACTCGCCCGCCGCAGCGGTTTGGGGGAGCGCACGTTCCTGCGCCGCTTCTCGGCGGCCACCGGCACGACCCCGCACCGGTGGCTCACCGAACGCCGTCTCGATCGCGCGCAGGCGTTGCTCGAAGAAGGACGTCTGTCCATTGAGGACATCGCGGTCGCCTGCGGATACGCCTCCGCCGCGGCGCTGCGGCATCAGTTCGGCAAGCTCCGCGGCACCAGTCCCAGTGCCTATCGCAAGACGTTTTCCGTTGGCTGAGCGGAAATGTCGTGTCCGACGGTGACGTCGACGTACTCGGGGACCTCTTCGTGCGCATCGCCGACGGTCAGCGTCCCGGTCGGCTCGAACAGCAGCAACGACGCACCGTCCACTGAGGACGGTTTGTGGTAGGTGCCGCGCGGGACGACGAACACCGAGCCGCGAGGCAACGTGACGACGCGTTCGCCGTCCTCCTCGCGCAACGCGATGTCCAACGTGCCGTCGAGGACGAGGAAGAACTCGTCGGTGTTCTCGTGGACGTGCCAGACGTGCACGCCCGAGACCTTGGCGAGGCGGACGTCGTAGTCGTTGACGTGGGCGACGATCCGCGGGCTCCAGATCTCGTCGAATCCGGCCAGTGCGGTCGCCAGGTCGATCGGCTGCTTGCTCATGAGCTCGATCCTGGCCGCTGGACCGGCAGGGGAGTGAGTGCTAGGAATCGCATATGTCGCATCATTCCTCGCACAGGGCTTTTTCACACAAGGTCGCTCTCCTGGTCGACGAAGGGTCCAACCCCTTCGAAATGGGTGTCGCGACCGAACTTTTCGGCCTGCGGCGGCCCGAGCTGGAGCGGCCTTGGTACGACCTCACGCTGTGCGCCGCCGAGCCGTCCGTGCGCATGCATCTGGGGATGTTCACCCTCACCGGGGTTTCCGGGCTCGAAGCCGTGGCGTCCGCCGACACGGTGATCGTGCCCAACCGGCCCGATCCGGAGAACCCGGCCCGGGAGTCGGTGCTGACGGCCATCCGCGACGCTGCCGCGCGGGGCGCCCGGCTGGTGAGCTTCTGCACCGGAGCCTTCACCCTCGCGCAGGCGGGTGTGCTGGCCGGACGGCGCGCGACGACGCACTGGAAATGGGCCGGCCTGTTCCGAGCCCGGTTTCCCGAGGTGCGGCTGGAGCCGGACGTCCTGTTCGTCGACGACGGGGACGTCCTGACGGCGGCGGGCAGCGCGGCCGCGCTGGACCTGGGCCTGCACCTGATCAGCCGCGACCACGGCGCCGAGATCGCCAACGCGGTGAGCCGCCGCCTGGTGTTCGCCGGCCATCGCGATGGTGGTCAGCGGCAATTCGTCGAACGTCCGGTGCCGTCGGTGCCGGACACCTCGCTGGCGCCGGTGCTCGAATGGGCCCGCGAACGGCTGGACCGGCCGCTCACCGTCGCCGACCTCGCCACGCGGGCGGCGGCCAGCCAGGCGACGCTGCACCGGCGATTCCGGGCCGAACTGGGGACGACGCCGCTGGCGTGGCTCACGACGGAACGGATCGCGCTGGCGTGCCGGCTGATCGAACGCGGGGAGCAGCGGCTGGACCGGGTGGCGCGGGCGTCGGGTTTCGGTACCGCGGCGAACCTGCGTACCCAGCTTCGGCGGGCTACGGGGCTGACGCCTACGGCTTACCGGGCGCGGTTCAGTACCGCTTCTTGACCGACGCGTTTCGTCCTCTGGATGCGGTAGTTGCACGCGCAACTACCGCATCCAGAGGACAAAACGCGTGCCGTGACAGGCGGGGTCAGGCGAAGGCGATCCACCGGTTCAGCAGATCGGCCGCCGCACCCGAGTCGATCGCCGAGGCCGCCCGCGCGAGCCCGGTCGTCAGGTCGTCTTCCAGCGATCCCGAGAAACCGGTGAAAGCCGCCAGCGCGGCCGCCGAGTTGAGCAGCACCGCGTCCCGCACCGGCCCGGTTTTCCCGGCCATCACCTGGCGGAAGACCTCGGCGTTGTGCGCCGCGTCGCCGCCGCGCAGGTCGTCGGCGGTCGCCCGCGCGATGCCCAGCGCCGAAGGGTCGAAGCTGCGTTCGGTGATCTCGCCGCCGGAGACCACCCATACCGAACTGGTGGTCGTGGTGGTGATCTCGTCGAGCCCGTCGTCGCCGCGGACGAGCAGCACGGTCATCCCGCGGCGCGCGAACACCTCCGCCAGCACGCGGGTCTTGTCCTCGTACGCGCAGCCGATCAGCGAACTGCGCGGTTGCGCCGGGTTGGTCAGCGGGCCCAGCAGGTTGAACGTCGTCGGCACGCCGAGTTCACCGCGGGTCGGGCCGGCGTGCCGCAGCGCGGGGTGGAACTTGGGCGCGAAGCAGAAGCCGATGCCCAGTTCGTTCACGCTCCGCTGGACCGTCTCCGGCGGCAGGTCGATGGTGACACCCAGCTCTTCCAGCACGTCGGCCGCGCCGGACTTCGACGACGCGCTCCGGTTGCCGTGTTTCGCCACCGGCGCGCCCGCCGCGGCCGTCACCACCGTGGCCATGGTGGAGATGTTGACCGAGTTGGACCGGTCGCCACCGGTGCCGACGATGTCCACCGAAGGCCGGTCGATCGTCACCCGTCTGGCGTGCGCCAGCATGGCGTCGGCCATACCGGAGATCTCCGCCGGTGTCTCACCCTTCGCCCGCAGCGCGACGGCGAATCCGGCGATCTGGGAGGGCGTCGCCGTCCCGCTCATGATCTGGTCCATCGCCCACGCGGTGTCCTCTTCGGACAGGTCCGTCCGCGCGATGAGCTGGTTGAGCAGGGACGGCCAGGTCTTGGCTGCCGCGCTCATCGGGTCAGCCGTGCACGACCGGCACCCGCCGGGCGCGCAATACGTCGGCGACCGTCTCCGCGGCCGTCAGCGGGTCGAGCGGGTGGACCAGCACCGCGTCGGCCTGCGACCAGGTCGCGAGCCACCGGTCGTCCTTGCGCCGTACCGACACCACGATGGGCGGGCAATCCTCGATCTCGTTCTTGAGCTGGCGGGTCAGCCCGATGCCGCCGGTCGGCTGCGCCTCGCCGTCGAGGATGGCCAGGTCCACGTTGCCCGCGTCCATCTCGACGAGCACCTCGGAGATACCGGACGCCTCGGTGTAGTCCACCCGGCCGAGGTCGGCGGCGGGCCGGCGGCCGATGGCGTTGATGATCGCCTCGCGCACCTCCGCCTTGTGGCTGAACACCAGGATCCGCATCGCCTGCTCGCCCATGAGCGCGCCTCCGCCTCGTCTAGTCATCTCGACACCGGCGATGTTATCCGCCATGACCGACATCACGTGGACGCACCCGACGGCTGGAGCGCGTCCCAGCCCAGCGAATCGCCGCCGAGCCGCTGCGCGAGTCCCGCCATCCGTGACCGTTCCTGCGCGCAGTGCAGCGCGTCGAGGGTCTGGACGCGCAACGCGTGCGCCAGCCTGAAGCCGCCCTCCGGTCCCTGTTCCCGCAGCTCCCAGCCGTCCTGGGCGAGGATCGACGTCGCCTCCGCCACCTTTTCGGGCGGCAGTTTCAAGTGGTGGCGCAGGATCGCCGGTGCTTCGGCGACCCAAGCGGGTGATCTCGCCAGCACCGCGGAGTCCGCCTCGGCCGGGTCGAAAGCCGTCACGACGATCTCCACGCCGGGCGTGTCGACGGTCAGATCCGGGAGCTTCGGCTTCTTGACCAGGTCACGAAGCCGATCTAGTAAACCCATGAGTAGCCCTGTTCCCGCTTTCGTTCAGATGTGACCCGACACGCACGCGACTTGCCGTGGACCCACCCGGCGGGCCCCGTGCGTGAGAGGACATAATGCGACGCGTGACAACGGCAGCTCCCACCATCAGCCAGCGGGTCCACTCGCTGAACCGGCCGAACATGGTCAGTGTCGGCACCATCGTGTGGCTGTCCAGCGAACTGATGTTCTTCGCCGGACTGTTCGCCATGTTCTTCACCGTGAAGGCGCAGAACGCCTCCGGTCAGTGGCCGCCGCCGCTGCACGGTGAGCCCTTCCATCTGAACGTCGCGCTGGCGATCCCGTTCACGGTGATCCTCGTGGCCTCGTCGTTCACCTGTCAGTTCGGCGTGTTCGCCGCCGAAAAGGGTGACGTCTTCGGTCTGCGCCGCTGGTACATCATCACGTTGATCATGGGCGCGATCTTCGTCGGCGGCCAGGGTTACGAGTACCTCCACCTGATCGACGAGGGGATGACCATCCCGTCCGGCCCGTTCGGCACGGTGTTCTTCCTCGCGACCGGGTTCCACGGCCTGCACGTCATCGGCGGGCTCATCGCGTTCGTGTACCTGCTCATCCGCACCAAGCTGAGCAAGTTCACCCCGGCTCAAGCCACCTCGGCGATCGTCGTGTCCTACTACTGGCACTTCGTCGACATCGTGTGGGTGGGCCTGTTCGCGGTGATCTACATCCTTCCGTGAACGAAGCCGCCACCACGACCTATCGGCCTGAACTGACAGCAAGGGTTGCCGCAAGATGACCTCCAGCAAGGACAAGACGGATCGCCGCCGCTTCCGCGCGCGGTCCAAGCTGCACCGGCGGTTCGCCGGTGCGCTGGCGCTCGGGATCGCGCTGCTGAGCGTGGGCGGGCTGTACGCCGTCTTCGCCCCGGAGCCGCAGACCGCGCAGGCGCAGGGCGAATCCGCCCTCCTGCGCGAGGGCGAGAAGCTCTACAACAACACGTGTATCGAATGTCACGGGCCGAAGCTCGAGGGCGTCCCCGACCGTGGCCCGAGCCTCATCGGCATCGGCGACGCGGCCGTGTACTTCCAGACTTCGACCGGCCGCATGCCCGCGGTGCGCCAGGAAGCACAGGCGCAGCGGAAGCCGCCGAAGCTGAACGAGGCCGAGATCAACGCGCTGGGCGCCTACATCCAGGCCAACGGCGGCGGCGCGCAGCGTCCCGCCGAGAAGGGTGACGCGCTGCGTGGCGAAGACGTCGCGCGCGGCAGCGAGCTCTTCCGCCTCAACTGCGCCTCGTGCCACGGCTTCACCGGCCGCGGTGGCGCGCTCTCGTCGGGCAAGTTCGCCCCGAACCTGGACCCGGCCACGGAAGAGCAGATCTACACCGCGATGCTCACCGGGCCGCAGAACATGCCCAAGTTCTCCGACCGGCAGCTGTCGCCGGAGGAGAAGAAGGACATCATCGCGTTCGTGAAGTCCGTGAGTCACGGGAACAACTCACCCGGCGGTAGCTCGCTCGGCGGACTTGGCCCGGCTTCGGAGGGCGCGATCGCGTGGATCGTCGGGATCGCCGCGCTGATCGGCGTGACGTTGTGGATTGGATCGAAGGCATGAGCGCCGAAGGGCCGAAGCCGCCGACAGAGGCGGAGTTGGCGGACATGGATCGCGACCAGCTCGTCAAGCTGGGTACCGCGCTCGACGGGGTCGAGATCGTCGAATACCCGACGCCGTGGCCGGTCGAAGGGACCAAGGCGGAGAAGCGCGCCGAGCGCGCTGTCGCCCTCTGGTTCGTGCTGGCCGCGCTGTCCGGCCTCGCGTTCGTGGTCCTCGTCGCCTGGCCGCACTGGTTCGAGTACAAGGAACCGGGTACGACCGGTTACACCAAGTACACGCTGTACACGCCGCTGCTCGGGGTCTCCCTCGGGCTCGCCGTGCTCAGCCTCGGTATCGGCGTGATCCTCTACACCAAGAAGTTCGTCCCGGCCGAGGTCTCGGTGCAGGAGCGCGGTGACGGCGGGTCGAAAGAGGTCGACAAGGCCACGATCCTCGCCCAGCTGGCCGACTCGGGTAACCGCATGACCATCGCGCGTCGTTCGATGATCAAGCGGTCCGCGGGCGCCGGCGCCGGTGTGCTCGGCCTCGCCGTCGCGGCGCTGCCGATCGCGTCCTTCATCAAGGACCCGTGGAAGGACACCGAGAACCGCGACTCCCTGTGGCACTCGGGCTGGAAGAAGAACTTCCCGGAAGAGAAGGTCTACCTGCGCCGCAACACCGGCCGTCCGCACGAGGTCTCCCTGGTCAGGGTCGAGGACCTCGACGCGGGCGCCATGGAGACGGTCTTCCCGTTCCGCGAGTCCGAGCGTGAAGACGAGCACGCGCTCTCGGCCGCCTTCAAGCGGGTCGACAACCCGGTCATGTTGATCCGCCTCCGCCCGACCGACGCCGCCAAGGTCGTCAAGCGTCAGGGCCAGGAGGACTACAACTTCGGGGACTACTTCGCGTACACGAAGATCTGCAGCCACGTCGGCTGCCCGACCTCCCTGTACGAGCAGCGGACCAACCGCATCCTCTGCCCATGTCACCAGTCGCAGTTCGACGCGCTCCACTACGCCAAGCCGATTTTCGGGCCTGCTACGCGGCCGTTGGCCCAGCTTCCGATTACAGTGGACGAAGAGGGCTTCCTGATCGCGCGCGGAGACTTCAACGAGGCCGTCGGACCGGCCTTTTGGGAGCGTAAGTCATGAGTTCACTCACCACCCCGACGAAGGGGACGAACCCGGTCGAGAAGGCCGCGGGCGCTGGTGCGAAGTGGGCCGACGACCGGTATCACCTGGCCAAGGGCATGCGGCACCAGCTCAACAAGGTGTTCCCGACGCACTGGTCGTTCCTGCTCGGCGAGATCGCGCTCTACAGCTTCATCATCCTGTTGCTGTCGGGTGTCTATCTCACGCTGTTCTTCGACCCCTCCATGGAGGAGGTCGTCTACAACGGCAGCTACACCGGCCTGCAGGGCGTCGAGATGTCGCGGGCCTTCGCGACCACACTGGACATCTCGTTCGACGTCCGCGGCGGTCTGTTCGTCCGGCAGCTGCACCACTGGGCCGCGCTGATCTTCGTGGCCTCGATGATGGTGCACATGTTCCGGATCTTCTTCACCGGCGCGTTCCGGCGCCCGCGTGAGGCGAACTGGGTCATCGGTGCGCTGCTGCTGGTCCTGGGCATGTTCGAAGGCTTCTTCGGCTACTCGCTCCCGGACGACCTGCTCTCCGGTACCGGTATCCGCGCGACCCTGTCGGGCATCGTGCTTTCGGTGCCGGTCATGGGCACCTGGATCCACTGGGCGCTGTTCGGCGGGGAGTTCCCCGGCAACGAGATCATCCCGCGCCTGTACACGATCCACATCCTGCTGCTGCCGGGCATCATGCTCGGTCTGGTGGCCGCGCACCTCGCGCTGGTCTGGTACCAGAAGCACACGCAGTTCCCCGGCGTGCGCCGCAAGGAGACCAACGTCGTCGGCGTCCGCATCATGCCGGTCTTCGCGCTCAAGGGCGGTGCGTTCTTCGCGCTGGTCACCGGCGTCATCGCGCTGATGTCGGGTCTCTTCCAGATCAACCCGATCTGGAACATCGGCCCCTACAACGCGGCGCAGGTCTCGGCGGGTTCACAGCCGGACTGGTACATGGCCTGGGCCGACGGCATGCTGCGGATCTGGCCCGCGTGGGAGCTCTACCTCGGGAACTACACGGTCCCGGCGGTGTTCTTCCCCGGCGCGGTCGGGATGCCGCTGCTGATCGGTCTGCTGGTGATGTACCCCTGGATCGAGCGAAAGCTGTCCAAGGACACCGCGCACCACAACCTGCTGCAGCGTCCGCGCGACGTCCCGGTCCGGACCTCGCTGGGCATCATGGCCCTGACGTTCTTCGCGGTCATCATGCTCTCGGGTTTCAACGACATCATCGCGTTCGCCTTCGACATCTCGCTGAACGCGACGACGTGGGCAGGCCGGATCGGTGTCCTGCTGCTGCCGCCGATCGCCTACTACATCACCTACCGGATCTGCCTCGGCTTGCAGCGGGCCGACCGCGAGGTGCTGGAGCACGGTGTCGAAACCGGCATCATCAAGCGCCTGCCGCACGGTGAGTTCATCGAAATCCACCAGCCGCTCGGCCCGGTGGACGACCACGGCCACCCGTTGCCGCTCGAGTACCAGGGCGCGTCGGTGCCGAAGAAGATGAACAAGCTCGGCTCGGCCGGGCACGCCGTCGCGGGTTCGGTCTGGTCTCCGGACCCGGTCGAGGAGACGATCGCGCTGGAGCGCGCCCGGGCCAACGGGCACGGCAACGGCAAGGTCGACGACATCGGCGGCGAGCCCTCGCAGGAGCGCAAGGAGATCACCTCCGGGCACTAGCCCCGGGAGACACGCGTGAAGGCCCCCTTCCCTCGGTTCAGCCGAGGGAAGGGGGCCTTCACGCGTGGTGGGGACAAGGGGAGCGATGAGCTACATCTTCGAAGCGTCCGGCAAGACCGTGTGGAGCCCGGCGTTGCGGGTCGGCAAGCTGTTCGTGGACATGGCGGACAGCCTGTCCGGCAGCCACGGCGTGCCGCACGGGCTGTCGTTCATGGCGAGCGACTTCGTCATCCTCGACGTTCCGGTGTTCGCCGAGTTCACGCGGTCACTGGAAACCAGTTCGGTGCTGACCCATCAGGAGTACCGCGCGCTGGCGGGTGGGTTCGTGGAGATCTGCCGGACCATGCTGGCGGAAAGCCCCGGCAAAGTCGGGTAACTGCTGGTCGGTGCCGTTGCTAGCGCGGCTCAAGGCGAACGTGGCGATTCGGGTCAGAGCCAAGAGTGTTTTAGGTACCTACCGGGGGCGAGTTCGGTAGCGGCCGCGCCGTGAAGGCACCCTTTCCCAATACATGATGGCCCCCTTCCTTGCGCTAGGCGCAGGGTCCCGGCGAAGTCGCATAATTGCTGGTCGGCTCCGTTACTAGAGTGGGTCAAGGCGAACGTGTCGTGGCGTACCCGGCGGGAGCGGATTCACCCAAAAGGGGCCTCACCTGGCTCCCGACTGTCCATAAGGGACACTTCTCGGGACAAACGTGCCCGATTTGGGCGAGTTGCGGGGTGTGGCGAGGGGTCGTGAGTGATGTGGTCGTTCTATTGAGAGGTCACCCAAACGTGGCGTGCCCCGGCGTGGGTCCGGACCGGCTGACGGGAGCGGGGACGGCGACTGGTCTGTCCACAAAGGACCCTATTTGCACGGGTAAGTGTCCAACTTGGGCGGTATGCGTGGTTTCGCGGAGCGGGTCGTGAGTGCGAAGTAGGGTTCTAACCCTAACTAACACTCACGACCCCCTTCGAAACCGTAAATATAGGCATTAATCGGACATGAAGTCGTCCAATGGTGTCCCCTGTGGACAGTCAAGGAGGCCCCACTGTCTCAGTGGGGAGTCCTTGATTGCGACCAGTCCGCGAAGGCCTCCTTCGCTACCTTCAGGGTAGGGAAGGGGGCCTTCACGTCAGCGAGGCGATCACGCCATGTTTGCCTTACCCCTCAATAACCCTCATTAACACTCACGACCCCGCACGGAAACGTATAGAGCGGCATCAATCGGACAGTCGATCGGCTGGCGGTGTCCCTTGTGGACACTGAAGCCCACTGGCGTCCAGAATCAGGCCTGCCCTACCCCGGCTCGACCTTGATCAACGGAGGATCGGGGACGTTGAGTGTCCCTGATCTTCCGTTGATCAAGCTCCGCCACTGGTGCACGGCCCGTGACAATGCAGGAATAGCCGCCTGACCTGCAAGATCGCGACTTTGCCGGGCCCTGTTGCCGGCGGAGAGCCCCTGAGGGGTTCAGGCGCCTTCGACGCCGATGTCGAACGCGGACTCGCTGTCGGCCTTCGAGTACGAGCGGAACGCGATATGCGTGACGGTGCTCAGCACACCGGGGATCTTGCCGATCTTCGCCGGGATCAGATCCGCGAGGTCCTCGTGGGCCGAAACCCGGATCGAAGCGATCAGGTCGACGTCGCCCGCGCAGGAGTACACCTCGCGGACCCCGGCGATGTCCGCGATCGCCTGGGCCGCTTCGGGGATCGCATCGGCTTCGACCTGGATCAGCACGATCGCGGTGATCACGGGGGTCCTCCTACGTTGATGATTCCGTCGCCGCGATCCTAGCCCGCCACCTGTTCCAACGCCGTCGCGCTCGCCGCGAGATCCAGCCATTCCTGCCAGCCGCCCGCCACGGCGGCCGGTTCCGCCCAGGGGTGCGTGGTGCGCACGAGCCGGACGCCGGGGCGGGTCAGCCAGCGCAACAGGATGCGGACCTCCTCGGGAAACGCGCCGAAGAGCGGGCCGGGGCCGGGGAGCACCGTTTCCGCCGAGGCCACCAGCATCTCGACCACCGGCATCGGCGGCACCCCGCGCCGCGCGACCCCCGCCGACGCAAGCCTGCCGTGCCGGATCACCGCCAGTTCCCAGCCACCGTTGCCGTCCGGCCCCGCCGCGATCAGTTCCGGGATACCCGCCAGCGCCGACTGCCGGTGCGCCCGGCCGACCGCGCGGATCAGCCCGGCCAGCTGATCGCGGTGCTGGGCGGCTTGTTCGTAGTGTTCGGCCGCGGCGAGCCTGGCCAGCTGATCGGCGGCGGCCCGCAGCGGCCGCCCGTCCGTCCCGGCGATGAGCCCGGACACCGCCAGTACGCCGGGCCGGTACTCCTCGACCGTCTGGAGCCCCGCGCAGGGCGCGCCGCAGCGCCCTAATTCGGCGAGAACGCAGGGTTTGCCGTTCGGCGCGGTCGCGGAGATGCGCTGGGTGCACGTCCGCAGCCCGGAGGCGCCGGCGAGGGTGTCCGCGGCTGACCGGGCGTCCGTCTGGCTGCGAAAGGGCCCCAGCATCCCGTCTCGCGGCATGCGGACCACCGACAGGCGGGGGAACGCCTCCTCGGTCAGCGCGACCCACCAGGCGTTGCGTGGGTTCTTGGAACGGCGGTTGTACATCGGGCGGTGGGCGGCGATCAGCCGGAGCTCCCGGACCGCGGCCTCCAGCGCGTGCGCGCATTCGACCGCGTCGACCCGTTCGGCCAGCGCGACCATCTCCCGGATCCGCCCCCGGCTCTCCGAGCCGGTGAAGTACTGCCGGACCCGGCGGCGCAGGTCGGACGACGTCCCGACGTAGAGGACCTCGTCGCTGGGGCCGCGGAACAGGTAGACGCCGGGCCGCGACGGCAGGTGTTCGGCCAGCGAACGTTTGCGGCGCTGGGCCGGGGTCACCTCGGGCAGGTAGTCCAGTAGTTCTTCGAGGGTGTGAACACCGAGGTTGCCGACGCGTTCGAGCAACGCGTGCAGGACGTCCACTGTGGCCCGTGCGTCCGCGAGGGCACGGTGGTTGGGCGTCGTCCGCGCGCCGAACAGCGCGGCCAGCGCGGAAAGCCGGTAGCTGGGCGTCTCGTCGCGGGAGATGACCCGGCGGGCGAGCCGGACCGTGCAGACGACGGCCGTCTTCGGCCAGCGGTACCCGTGGCCTTCGCAGGCCGCGCGCATGAAGCCGGTGTCGAAGGGGGCGTTGTGCGCCACGAGTACGGCCCCCGAGATGAACTCGAGGAACGCCGGCAGCACGCGATCGATCCGGGGAGCGTCGTAGACCATCGCGCCGGTGATGCCGGTGAGCTCCACGATCTGCGGCGGGATCGGCATCCCCGGGTTGACGAAGGTGGCGAACTCGCCGAGGATCTCGCCGGCGCGGACCTTGACCGCGCCGATCTCGGTGATCCCGTCCGGACCGGGTTTCGTACCGGTGGTCTCCAGGTCGAAAACGACGAAAGTGGTGTCCCGCAAGGGGGTTCCGAGTTCGTCGAAGGCGAGTTGCGCCGCGCCGGGCCGCCGTCCGGTGTCCATGATCGGGCACAGTAGGGGCGGGCACCGACAATCCCGGGATCGTCGCACGCCGTCCCATCCAGCGCGCCCCGAGCCCGTGGGGCCTACGCTGGAGCGATGCAGCCGCAGCCCGCAGTGCCCGAACTGCCCGAGGACGCCACCGGCGGACCCTCGGGTGTCGTGGCGTCGGCAGGTGGGCACGAGGAGTCCGAAGAGGTCCCGGCCGACGGCTGGACGGCCTTGCCGGAGCCCGTACGCGAGCGGATCGCCGAGCTCGCCGCGGCCGCCGTCGGCAAACTGCCGGTCGCCGACGTGCCGAGGCAACTGCGCCCGGTCGCGAAGTTCGCCCCCGCGAAACGCGCGAAACTCGGCGGGACGGCGTTGCTCGCCGCGCTGGGGGAGTCGTCGCAGTTCCGGGTCGCGGTCACCGAATGGCTGCGCGACCACCGCAAGGACGCCCTCGACCCGAACGCCCCCGAATCCGTCGCCGCCGCGGCCGCCGCCGTGCTCCTCGGCGAGGCGGGCGCTGCCGGACGTGTCCGGCTGGTGGCGAAGAACGCCGACGAGACGGCGTTACGCGCCGAACGTGATGCCGCGCTGGCCCGCAACCAGCGGCTCGAGGCCGAACTGGCCCAGCTGCGCGAAGAGTTGCGCGAGGCCAAGGAGACCGCGGGTAACGCCAGGGGTGAACGCGAAGCCGAGGTCGAGAAACTGCTGAAACGCCTGCGAGAGCAAGGAGTCCAGCTGCGTCAGGCCAAGGACGCGGTCGCGGAGGCCCGCGCCGAACTGGAGAGCGGCGGAGCCGAGCGCGCCGAGGAGGTCAAGGCGCTGAAGGCCCAGCTGGACCGTGAGAGGCAGCGAGTCGCGGCAGAGAAGGCGCGGGCGGAGAAGGCCGTCACGGACGCCGAGATCGCCCGCCAGTCCGCTCGCGAGGCGCGTCAGGCCGACGAGGTCAGGCTCGGGCTGCTGCTGGACACGATCGAAGGCGCCGTCGGCGGGTTGCGCCGGGAACTTTCGGTGAGCGCGAGGGGTCAGCGCCCGGCGGACATGGTCCGCGGCGCGACGTCGGGGCTGGGCGCGGGCGGCAAGATCCAGGACGTCACCGCGCTCGACCGGCATCTCGCGCTGCCCAACGTGCACCTGATCGTCGACGGCTACAACGTCACGAAGACCGGCTATCCGGAATTGGCGCTTTCCGACCAGCGCGACCGATTGATCCACCAGCTTTCCGCGCTGGCCGCGCGGACCAGCGCCGAGGTGACCGTCGTATTCGACGGCGCCGGGGTGCTTTCCGTACCCGCGGCGGTGCCGCGCGGCGTGCGGGTGCTGTTCTCCGAACGCGGCGTGCTCGCGGACGACGTCATCCGGTCCCTGGTCGCGGCCGAGCCGCCAGGGCGGCCGATGGTGGTCGCGAGCACCGACCGGGCGGTGGCGGACTCGGTGCGGCGGAAGGGCGCGCATCCGGTGCCGTCGGCGGTACTGGTGTCGAGGCTCAGCCGGGTTTAGAACCGGTCGAGTACCTGAAGGCCTCCTTCATGTACCGCGGACGGCGGCCCACGTCGCGGCAGCCGAAACTGTCGGTGGTCGCTCTTAATGTGCACCTCACCACTGAATGTGAGGGAGCCCGATATGGACGACAAGGCTGTCGCCGATATAGCGGATATAGAGACGTTCGTCATCGATTGCGATCGCTGCGCGGTCCGGGGTGACGCATGTCATGACTGTGTCGTCAGCGTCCTCCTCGGCGCGCCCCCGTCGCTCGAATGGGACGCCGACGAGCGAAAAGCGGTCGACGTGCTCGCGGAAGCGGGGATGATCCCGCGTCTCCGGATGGTCCGGACGGTCGAGCGAGAGCGGCGGATGACGGCCTGAGACACGCCGCGACCGGGGCATTCGACGAGTGGTCGATCCGAGCGGGCGAACGGTAGGTAGTCGTAATGGTCCCCAGGATGTAACGCCCGTCACAACTTTCCGCTCATGCTGGTCCGAAGGTGTTTCGGCGCATCACGGAGAGTTTTTGCGGTCGGCGTGGTGGACGTGGTGCCTGTGGTTTCGTAACCTGTCCGAGATCTCGTGGCCGGAAGTCGTCGCCAGACGGCGACACGGGATCGCCACTGAAGCAGCTTTGTCGGGGAGTTGCACCAGAACCAGCCGGGCGCCAAACCTGTTGCGATAGCAGTCGGCCAGGTGCCGGGTGGGAACGCGGAGAACCGCGCGGGCCTCACGGCCGGCGACGCGGCTCCACGGAAGAGGGCCCCCGACCTCTTCGTCCCGGGTTCCGGAGTCAGTGGCCGACAGCAAAGGAGACACGCGCGACCGTGCAGTCGCATCCAGTCAAGCGCGTGGTGTCAGGAGCTTTGGCCGCGGCCGCGGTGATCACCGCAGTAACGGTCGCTCAGCCTTCCGCCACCGCTGCCCCAGTCCCCGCCCAACAACAGCCCCCGTCCGGTTCGGACGCGCTCGCCAAGTACCGCGACCTCGCGGCGCAGGCGGAGAAGGCGAACGAGGACCTCCTGAAGGCGAAGGACGATCTCGCCGCTAAGCAGGGCGAGCTCGACAAGGCCACCGCGGACGCCGCGGCGGCCAAGGACGCCGGAGTCAAGGCCGCCGGTGACGAGAAGACGTTCCAGGCCGAGGTCAACAAGTTCGCCGGTGCGTCGTTCACCAGCGGTGTGCAGCTGAACAAGCTGTCGTCGCTGCTGTCGGGCGCGTCGACCCAGGACTTCCTGGACCGCTCCTCGGCGCTCGAGGTCCTTGCCGCGAACAAGAACACCGCTCTGAACAACCTGAGCGGCGCCGTGGCCCAGGCCGCGGCTTCCGCGCAGAAGGCCGCGGACGCGCAGGCGGCGGCCACCGCCGCCCGTGACGCCGCCGCCAAGCTGACGACGGACATCGAGGCGCGGCAGAAGACGCTGAACGACCAGCTCAAGGAAATCGAGCGGGCCGGCGGCAACCTGAGCGCCGCGGACAAGGCCGCCCAGAAGGACAAGGGTGGCGCGTTCCCCAACCTGCCCGCTCCCGGCCCCGCTGCCGCGGCGGCGCTCTCCGCCGCGAAGAGCAAGCTCGGCAGCCCGTACGTGTGGGGTGCGACAGGTCCGTCGCAGTTCGACTGCTCGGGTCTGATGCAGTGGGCCTACAAGCAGGCCGGTCTTTCGCTGCCGCGGTCGAGCCGTCAGCAGTCCACCTTCGGCGCTCCGGTCGAGAAGTCGCAGCTTCAGCCGGGCGACCTGGTGTTCTACTACTCGCCCGTCTCGCACGTGGGCATGTACGTCGGCAACGGCATGATGGTGCACGCGCCGACCTCCGGTGACGTCGTCAAGGTGTCGCCGCTGCAGAACAACTACGTCGGGGCCCGTCGCCCGACGGCCTGACGAAGGAACCTTCGTCCCGTCACAGGGACTGTGAAAGGGGCGGTACCGCGCGGGCGGTGCCGCCCCTTTCGCGTGCCGGGGGCCAAGTAGCCTGCAGGGGTGCTGAGGACGCTGCTGGTGACCAACGACTTCCCGCCCCGGCCAGGCGGTATCCAGAACTACCTGAACTCGCTGGCCACCCGCCTGCCAGCGGACGATCTCGTCGTGTACGCGCCGTCCTGGGAATCGAGTACCGGCTCGCACACCGAGTTCGACGCCGCCGGCCCGTTCGAGGTGGTGCGTCATCCGACGTCCCTCATGCTGCCGACACCGGACGTGCTCAAGCGGGCCAAGGAGATCATGCGGGCCCGCGACTGCGAGGCCGTCTGGTTCGGCGCGGCCGCGCCGCTGGCGTTGCTGGGGCATCCGCTGCGCGCGGCGGGTGCCCGCCGCGTCCTGGCCTCGACGCACGGTCACGAGGTCGGCTGGTCGATGCTTCCGGGGTCACGGCAGGCGTTGCGGCGGATCGGCGACACCGTCGACGTGATCACCTATGTCAGCAAGTACACCCGGTCCCGGTTCTCGGCCGCTTTCGGCCCGATGGCGGGGCTGGAGATGCTCCCGTGCGGCGTCGACACCGCCCTGTACCGTCCCGATCCCGCCGCGGGCAAGGAGATCCGCGATCGGCACGGTCTCGGCGACCGTCCGACGATCGTGTGCGTTTCGCGGCTCGTGCCGCGCAAGGGCCAGGACATGCTGATCAAGATCCTGCCCGAACTCCGCAGGCGGCTCCCGGACGTGGCGCTGCTGCTCGTCGGCGGCGGCCCGTACCGCAAGACGCTCACCGGGCTGGTCGAGGCGCTGGGTGTCGAAGACAACGTGGTCATCACCGGATCGGTGCCGTGGAAGGAGTTGCCGGCGCACTACAACGCCGGTGACGTCTTCGCGATGCCGGCCAGGACGCGGGGGAAGGGCCTCGACGTCGAAGGACTCGGCATCGTCTACCTGGAGGCTTCGGCGACCGGGCTGCCGGTCGTCGCCGGGAATTCCGGCGGGGCACCGGAAACGGTGCTGGACGAGGTCACCGGGCACGTCGTCGACGGCCGTGACGAACAGCAGTTGCGGGAGACGCTGGCCGCGTTGCTGGCCGATCCGGTGCGGGCGCGGCGGATGGGGGCCGCCGGCCGTGAATGGGTCGCCGAACACTGGCGGTGGGACACCATGGCGAGCAGGCTTTCCGGCCTGCTCGACGGCGATCCGGTCGCGGCGGTGCGGTGACGGCGAGCGCCGTCAGGGTTCGTAGCGTGCCGGGTGGTTCGGGTCGTCGACGCGGATCACCATGTCGGCCAACGCCACCGGGTCGACTTCGGCTTCGTAGCGCTCGTAGGCGGGCAGTGCCCATTCGTCGGGCACCCGCCGCTTGAGCGCGGCGGGTGAAAGCCACAGGTGCACGCTCAGATCGAACGCGAGCCCCGCGCCGAACAGGAACTCACCGTCCAGCAGGACGACGCCGCCTTCGGGAAGTTCGACGCGTTCGGCGCGAGTGGCGCGGTCGCGCACCGGATCCCACAGCGACGGGAGGACCCGTCCGCTGCCGCCCTCGGCGAGCGGGTCGAGCACCTCGCGGCGCAGGGCGCCGAGGTCCAGCCAGTCGGTGTAGCGCGCGTCGGGGTCCTCCTTGCCGCGTTCGAAGCGCAGGGACGCGGGGCGGAGGAAGTCGTTCGCCGAGACCCGCAACGCCGCGTGACCGGCGACCCGCAGGGGATCGACCAGGGCGTCCGCGAGTTCTGTGGTGTTGGTCGCACCGGCCGCGCCGTCGACGGCGACCGCGATCCGGCGGCGGCCCGTGATCGCCGTGATGCGTTCGGTCAGTTCGGAGACCAGCAGAGCGGGAGAAATCGGACGGTAGCGCACAGAAAGAGATCCTCCACCCGGACCGGTGAACCTCGCACGGTACACCCGGTGGGAGGATGGGCCGGTGACGAGAGCAGTGGCCAAAACAGCCGGAAGTGGTTGGCAGGTAGGCGTTTCCCAAACCGTGCCGTACAGCGGCGCACAGGTGTGGGACTTCCTGGTCGGACGCGAGGGTGTGGAGATCTGGCTCGGCCCGGGTGCCGACCTCGGCCGTGAACTGGGCGCGCCCTACGAGACGGCCAACGGGACGACCGGCGAGATCCGCGGCCGTTCCGAGGGCGACAAGCTCCGGCTGACCTGGCGGCCGAAGGACTGGGATCACGACTCCACCCTGCAGATCACGGTGAGTGGCACCGAGCAGAAGACCACGCTCCGCTTCCACCAGGAATGGCTCGCGGGCGCCGACGAGCGGGAAGAACAGCGGGCATACTGGACCGAAGTGACCGAGCGAGTGGTGGCCGCGCTGGCCGAACGCTGACCGGCGCGCCGGGGGAGGCGTACCGATGCAGTCAGCCGGAGAACCGAAGCACCTGAACGAGGATCTTCTCCAGGACCCACACCGGATCTCCGCGCTGCTGCGGGAGGAGGGCCCGGCCCGCAAGGTCCGGCTGCCACGCGGCCTGGAAGCCTGGATCGTCACCGGTTACGCCGAGGCCCGCGCCGTGCTCGCCGATCCCCGCGTGCGCAAGGACACCGCCCAGGTGAGGCGGCTCTTCGAACGTGACGGCTTCGAATCCGGCGGTGACGACGCCATGCGCGCCCTGAACGGGCACATGCTCAACCTGGATCCGCCGGATCACACGCGGCTGCGCAAACTGGTCAACCAGGCCTTCACCTCGCGCACCGTCTCCCGGCTGAGGCCGAGGATCGAGCAGATCACCGCGGAACTGCTGGACGGGATCGGCGACGCGGAGCGCGTCGACCTGCTGCCCGCTTTCGCCGTTCCGCTGCCGATCCGGGTGATCTGCGAACTGCTCGGCGTGCGCGCGGGCGACCAGCCGGCGTTCGCGACGTGGTCGAATACGATGCTCGCCTGGTCGACGCCGGAGGAACTCCAAGCCGCGGCGGCGAAGATGCACGCGTATCTCGTCGACCTCATCGACGAGAAGCGCGCGAAGCCAGCCGAAGATCTCCTTTCGGGCCTGATCCACGCCAGTGACGAGGGCGATTCGCTCTCCGGGGACGAACTGCTGTCGATGGCGTTCCTTCTGCTGGTCGCCGGATTCGAGACGACGGTCAACCTGATCGCGAACAGCGCCCTCGCCCTCCTGCGCGAACCCGATCAGCTGGCCGCGCTCCGCGCCGATCCCGCGCTGCTGCCGGGCGCTGTCGAGGAGTTCCTCCGCTACGACGGCGCGATCCACCTGGCGACCATCCGGTT
Source organism: Amycolatopsis sp. NPDC039088 (assembly GCF_055598845.1). Lineage (NCBI taxonomy): Bacteria > Bacillati > Actinomycetota > Actinomycetes > Pseudonocardiales > Pseudonocardiaceae > Amycolatopsis > Amycolatopsis sp. NPDC039088. The sequence goes on from NZ_JBVKAE010000030.1 coordinate 46,455, forward strand.
CACCAGCGAGCCCGTCACGGTCGGCGGCGTCGAGATCCCGGCGGACGAGTTCGTGCTGGTCTCCCTGCTCGGCGCCAACCGGGACGCCGAGCGGTTCGAAGACCCGGACCGGCTGGACGTCAAACGATCGGCGAACGGGCATCTCGCCTTCGGCCACGGCATCCACTACTGCGTCGGTGCCCCGCTGGCCCGGCTGGAGGCCGAGATCGCCTTGCGCGGTCTGCTGGAGAGGTTCCCGCGGCTGAGCCTGGACGCCGAGCCGGAAACCTTGCGGTGGCGGGAAAGCGCCCTGGTCCACGGGCTGAAGACCCTCCCTGTGCTGCTGCGCTGAGCAGGGCGTGTCGTAGGGTCGCGGGATGGACGCCGCAGAACTCCTCGCCCTCGACGCGGAACACGTCTGGCACCCGTACGGGCCGATGCCCAGCCCGATCGAGTCCCTGCTGGTCCGCGAGGCGAGCGGGGTGCGGCTCACCCTCGACGACGGCCGTGAGCTGATCGACGGCATGTCGTCCTGGTGGGCGGCCATCCACGGCTACCGGAACCCGGTGCTGGACGCGGCGCTGGCCGACCAGGCCGGCCGGATGAGTCACGTCATGTTCGGCGGGCTCACCCACGAACCGGCCATCACCCTGGCCAAGACCCTGGTGGACCTCGCCCCGGACGGACTGCGGCACGTCTTCCTGTGCGACTCCGGTTCGGTGTCGGTCGAGGTCGCCGTCAAGATGTGCTTGCAGTACTGGCAGTCGTTGGGGCACAAGGAAAAGCGGCGCCTGATGACCTGGCGCGGCGGGTACCACGGCGACACGTTCACGCCGATGAGCGTGTGCGACCCCGATGGCGGGATGCATTCGCTGTGGCGCGGGATCCTGCCGGACCAGCTCTTCCTGCCCAAGCCACCGGGCGCGTTCGACGACGAACCGGATCCGGCGTACCTCGAGCTGCTCGCGGACGAGGTCGAACGGCACGCGGGCGAACTGGCCGCGATCATCGTCGAGCCGGTCGTGCAGGGTGCCGGCGGAATGCGGTTCCACCCGCCCGCGTACCTGCGCGCGTTGCGGGAGATCACCGAGGCCAACGACGTCCTGCTGATCTTCGACGAGATCGCCACCGGATTCGGCCGCACCGGCCGGATGTTCGCCGCCGAACACGCCGGGGTGACCCCCGATGTCCTGTGTCTCGGCAAGGCGCTGACGGGCGGTTACCTGACGATGGCGGCGGCACTGTGCACGCCGCGGATCGCCGACGGCATCTCGCGCGGCGAACTGCCGGTGCTCGCGCACGGGCCGACGTTCATGGGCAACCCGCTGGCCTCGGCGGTGGCCAACGCCTCGCTGGGGATCTTGGCCGGAGGCGGGTGGAAATCCGACGTCCCGAGGATCGAGGCCGCGCTGAAAGCCGGGCTCGAACCCGCTCGCGAGCTGTCTTCGGTCGCCGACGTCCGGGTGCTCGGCGCCATCGGCGTGGTGGAACTGGACCATCCGGTGGACATGGCGGTGGCGACCGAGGTCCTGACCGCCAACGGGGTCTGGCTGCGGCCGTTCCGGAACCTGATCTACGCGATGCCGCCCTACGTTTCCGACGCCGACGACCTCGCGGCGATCACTTCCGCAATGGTGGCGGCCGCACAAAAAGCGTAAAAACGGCAAATTCAGCCCAAAGAGTGTGACGGCAGCCACAGGAAACCGGGAAGGCCACGCTCGGTACAGTGCGTGATCATCGGTTGATCTTGGTCAGGCGAACGGGCGAGTCCGATCGGGAGCGTCCGTGGGCGGTTTGTCGCAAAACGCCGCTACGTCCTAGTTCTTCGGTGCGCAAGCAAACCTGAGAATCCTTTGCATAGCAGACTTTTGCGCGTCGATCCGGTTTCCTGCCCCCATGATCGACATCGTTGGTGACGAGCACGACACCGGGCCTCCGGGCCGCCGCAACCCCACATCGACCCTCCTGAAGAACCTGCGCCACGACATCCCGGCTTCGGTCGTCGTCTTCCTCGTGGCCGTCCCTCTCTCGCTCGGCGTCGCACACGCCGCCGGAGCTCCCTTGCTCGCCGGACTCGTCTCCGCCGTCGTCGGCGGACTCGTCGCGAGCCTCTTCGGTGGTTCCGCCCTTCAGGTCAGCGGCCCGTCCGCCGCGCTGACCGTCGTCCTCGCGGAGACCATCGCCACCTTCGGCTGGGCCGCCACCTGCGCCATCACCGCCGCGGCGGGCGTGGTCCAGATCCTCTTCGGCGTCAGCCGGGTCGCCAGGGCCGCGCTGGCGATCTCGCCGGCGATCGTGCACGGCCTGCTCGCCGGAATCGGCCTGATCATCGTCCTCGGCCAGCTGCACGTCGTACTCGGCGGAGCGGCGCAGGGTTCCGCGATCGCGAACGTCCTCGCGCTGCCCGGTCAGCTCGTCGGCCACCACGACCAGGCCGCGCTGGTCGGCGTGGTCACTGTCGGTGTCCTGCTGGCGTGGACCCGGATGCCGGCTTCGGTGCGCCGCGTCCCCGGTCCGCTCGCCGCCGTCGCGGTGGCCACCGGCCTTTCCGTCGCGGCGGGGATGGACCTGCCGCGCGTCGACCTCCCGAACGGCCTGCCAGGGCTGGGTTTCGTCCCCGAAGCGCCGTCCGGTTCCTGGGTGGCGATCGCCGCCGCCGTGCTCAGCATCGCGCTCATCGCCAGCCTGGAAAGCCTGCTGTCGGCCCTCGCCGTCGACAAACTGCGCGACGGGCCGCGCACCGACCTCAACCGCGAACTGATCGGACAGGGACTGGCGAACGTCGCGGCCGGCTCGTTCGGCGGCTTCCCGGTCACCGGCGTCGTCGTGCGCACCATGACCAACTTCGAAGCGGGCGCCCGCACCCGGATGTCGGCGATCCTGCACAGTGCCTGGATCCTCGGCTGCTGCCTGTTCCTGACCGGCGCGCTGCGGCTGATCCCGCTCGCCGCCCTCGCCGGGCTCCTCGTCTACGTCGGCGCCAAACTCGTCAACGTCACCAGCCTTCGCGAAGTCCGCCGTCACGGCGACCTGCCGGTCTACCTCGCGACGCTGACCGGCGCGGTCGCCGTCAACCTGCTCACCGGCGTCGTGGCGGGGATCGCGGTGGGGCTCGTGCTCATGCTGCGCCGGATGCTGTTCTCCGGCATCCACGTCGAACCGGACGGCGCGCGGACCCGTGTCGTCATCGAGGGCGCGCTCACTTTCCTTTCCGTGCCGAGGCTCACGACCGTCCTCGCCGGAGTCCCCGAGCGTTCCGAAGTCACACTCGAACTCTTCGTCGACTACCTCGACCACGCTGCTTTCGACTGCCTGCGCGGCTGGCAGCGCGCGTACGAGCGCGCCGGGGGAGTCGTGATCGTCGATGAGATCGGGCATCCGTGGTTCGAACGGGGCAAGGCGGGCGTGCCGACCGTGCGGCGCGGCGTCGCGTCACGGGTGGTGCCGCGCTGGCTCGCGCCGTGGTCGGAATGGCAGGCGGAGCATCTCGAACTGCCGGGTCAGCGCGGCGGCAGTGTCCCGTTGTGCCGCGGTACTTCGGAGTTCCAGCGGCGGACGGCGCCGCTGCTGCGGCGAACCTGGGACGGACTGGCCAACGGGCAACGGCCGCATACGCTGTTCGTCACCTGTGGTGACGCGCGGATCGTGCCGAACCTGATCACCACCAGCGGGCCAGGGGACCTGTTCACCGTGCGGAACATCGGAAACCTCGTCCCGCACGCCAGTACCGAAGCGGATTTCTCGGTGGGGGCGGCGATCGAGTACGCCGTCGGGTTGCTGCGAGTGCGGGAAGTGGTGGTGTGCGGGCATTCCGGCTGCGGTGCGATGAAGGCGCTGCTCGGGGACGCGCCCGCCGGATTGGTGCGGCTGGGCGGCTGGCTGCGGCACGGCGAACAAACGTTGCGGCGCAGGGAAAGCGAAGGGCCGGTGCTGCTCGACGGCGCCCGTCCCGATCGCGAGGCCGATCAGCTCGCCCTGCACAACGTGGTGCAGCAACTGGAGAACCTGCGCTCGTATCCGGTCGTCGACGCCGCGCTGGCGCGCGGTGAACTCCGGCTCACGGGGATGTACTTCGACGTCGGGAAGGCGAACGTGTACCTGCTCGACGCGGCGCACAGGTCGTTCACTTCGGCTGCTTCGCCGGTGAGTTCGTAAGTACCCGAACTCCACACGGTCCCGCGCGACAGTCCCTGTGACGACCAGGTCCAGAGGGGATGTGTGGAGATAGGGACGTTGAGTGTCCCTATCTCCACATACCCCTCACCCCACCCTCTTTAGGGGCCTGATTCCTTCATCGTCGATCTTCGGCCTGGATGAGCGGGGAAGATTCCGGCCGTTGGACGTCCGGATTCCTCCCCGCTCGGGATCTGTCGAAGGCCATGGCCGACCTGGCGCTGATCAACGGAGGATCAGGGACCCCCAACCCTCCGTCATCGATCCCAGCACGTGAGAGCCCGGAGGTCGTTCGAAACGCCGGGGACATCTCGGGGTAACAATGCAGCCCGAAAGTGGGCCACACCACCCCTCTGCGGGACGATATTCACTCGATCAGGTGGTGCATAGCGGACAAATCACCAGTTTCCTGGTGATCATGCTGGCCACGTTAAAGAACTTCCAACCTCGCGCCGTCCTTCGGCACGACCTGCCCGCATCGCTGGTGGTATTCCTTGTCGCCGTCCCGCTCTCACTGGGGATCGCGCTCGCTTCGGGGGCGCCCATCGTCGCGGGGCTGATCGCGGCCGTCGTGGGCGGTGTGGTCGCCGGTGCGCTCGGCGGCTCCCCGCTCCAGGTCAGTGGTCCGGCCGCCGGACTGACGGTGATCATGGTCGAAACGATCGCGACCTTCGGATGGGCGACCACCTGCGCCATCACCGTCGCCGCCGGCGCGCTGCAGATCCTGCTCGGGCTGAGCCGGATCGCCCGCGCGGCACTCGCGATTTCGCCTGCCATCGTGCACGGCATGCTCGCCGGCATCGGCGTCACCATCGTCCTCGGTCAGCTCCACGTAGTGCTGGGCGGATCGGCGCAGAGTTCCGCGCTCGCGAACATCGCCCAGCTGCCCGCGCAGATCATCGGCCACCACGACACCGCCGCGCTGATCGGCGTGCTCACCATCGTCATCCTGCTGGTGTGGCCGCGGCTGCCCGCATCCGTCCGGAAGATCCCCGGCCCACTGGCCGCCATCGCGCTGACGACCGTGCTGTCCGTCGTCGCCGGGATGACCCTGCCCCGCGTCGAACTGCCCGGCGACCTGCTCAACATCCGTTTCGCCCCCGAATTCCCGGATACCGGCTGGGGCGCGTTCACCCTCGCGGTCATCACCATCGCGCTGATCGCCAGCGTGGAAAGCCTGCTGTCGGCCGTCGCGGTCGACAAGATGCACACCGGGCCGCGCTCGAACCTCGACCGCGAACTGATCGGCCAGGGTGCCGCGAACATGACCTCCGGCGCGCTGGGCGGCCTCCCCGTCACCGGCGTGATCGTCCGCAGCTCGACCAACGTCGCCACCGGTGCCCGCACCCGCGCTTCCGCGATCCTGCACGGCGTCTGGATCCTGGTGTTCGTCGCCGCGTTCGCCGGACTCATCCAGAACATCCCCCTCGCGGCGCTGGCCGGGCTGCTCGTCCACGTCGGCGCGAAGCTGGTGAACCCCGGGCACATCAAGGTGGTCCTCAAACACGGGGATCTGGGCCTGTACCTGGTGACACTCGCCGGTGTCGTCGTCTTCGACCTGCTCACCGGTGTGCTGCTCGGTATCGCGTTGTCGGTGCTGCTGATGCTGCGCCGCACGGTGTGGTCCGGGATCCACGCCGAACGCGACGGTGACGAGTGGCGCGTCGTCGTCGAGGGCGTCCTGACGTTCCTTTCGGTGCCGAGGCTCAGCCGGGTGCTCGCGACCGTGCCCAACGGCGCGAAGGTGACGTTGGAGCTTGTCGTCGATTACCTCGATCACGCCGCCTTCGAGAGCCTTTCGAACTGGCAGCACGGACACGAGCGCGCCGGCGGCGAGGTGATCGTCGACGAGGTCGGGCATCCGTGGTTCGCCAACGGCAAGTCCGGTGATCCCACGTTGTCCAGGACGGCCGCGGTGCGTTCGGTGCCCCGGTTCCTCGCGCCCTGGTCGGACTGGCAGGCCAAGGACGTCGAGGTGCCCGGCCAGCGCGGCGGTCCGACGCTGCGCGGCGCGACCGAGTTCCAGCGGCGCACCGCCGCGCTCATGCAGCCCGCGCTCAGCAAGCTGGCGGGCGGCCAGTCGCCGCACACCCTGTTCATCACCTGTGGCGACGCCCGGATCGTGCCGAACATGATCACCACCAGTGGTCCCGGCGACCTGTTCACCGTCCGCAACATCGGGAACCTGGTGCCCGCCCGCCAGGCCGATCCGTCGATGGGTGCCACCGTCGAGTTCGCCGTCGGCGTGCTGAAGGTGCGCGAGATCGTGGTCTGCGGGCACTCCGGCTGCGGAGCGATGCAGGCGCTGGCCACCGGTGCCCCCGACGGCGCGCCGATGCTGGCCTCCTGGCTGCGGCACGCCGAACCGAGCGCCGAGAGCAAGGTCTCGGTGACCCTCGACGGTGAGCGTCCGGAGTCCGAGGTCAACCAGCTGGCCCTGCAGAACGTGCTGCAGCAGCTGGACCACCTGCGTGACTACCCGCTGATCGCCGAGGCGGAGGCACGGGGCGAACTGCACCTGACCGGGATGTACTTCGACGTCGGGGCCGCCCAGGTCTATCTGTCCGACGACGGTGGCCCGTCGTTCTCGCCCGTCGGCGCCGTCGCCGCCGTGCCCCGGCAGAAAAGCTGAAGGACGGCTTTCCCCGCATGCCACGAGGTGAAGACGCCCTTCACCCGATCGCATGCGGGGAAGGTCCCCTTCAGCCTCCCTCCATCCCGACCCACTAAGTTCTCGGTACGTGAGCATGCTGGTCATGACCGGCACCGGTACCGGTGTCGGCAAGACGATCTCCACCGCCGCCATCGCCGCACTGGCCGCCGGTCAGGGCCGGCGTGTCGCTGTACTGAAACCGGCGCAGACCGGGGTGGGCCCGGACGAACCGGGCGACCTCGCCGACGTCCTGCGCCTCGCCGGCCCGGTCACCACCCGCGAGCTGCGGCGATACCCGGACCCGCTGTCGCCGGAAGCGGCCGCGCGGCTGTCCGGGCTGCCGACTCTTACCCCGAGCGAGATAGCCGCCGCCGCGAGTGAGCTCGACGGCGACCACGACCTCACCCTCATCGAAGGCGCGGGCGGTCTGCTGGTCCGGTTCGACGCCGACGGCGCCTCGCTGGCCGACGTCGCCTGGTCGCTCGGCGCGCTGGTCATCATCGTGGCCGAGGCCGGGCTGGGCACGCTCAACGCGACCGCGCTGACCGCCGAGGTCGCGACCAAACGCGGGCTCACCGTGGCCGGGGTGATCGTCGGCGCCTGGCCCGACGAGCCCGATCTGGCGGCGGTGTCGAATCTCGAGGACCTGCCGGTCGCCGCCGGTGCCCCGCTGCTGGGCGTACTGCCCGCAGGGATGGGCACGGCCGAGCCCGCGGAGTTCACCGCGCTGGCCAGGGCGGGTCTCTCGCCGTGGTTCGGCGGGGAATTCGACCCCGAACGCTTCGTCGGCCGCGCGTCGGCCCAGAAGTGACCTGCGTCGCTGTGTGCGAGGCGTCCGGTCGTGCACGATGATGTGCCTTTGCTTTGCCGCCCCACCCCGAACAGGAGCCGCCTCGTGACCACAGCCCCGGAGACCGTCGACATCCTCGCCGTGGCGCGTGACCAGGTCCTCGAGCGTGGCGTCGGGCTCAACGAGGAGCAGATCCTCGAAGTGCTGCGGCTCGACGACGACCACCTCACCGATCTGCTGGCGCTGGCCCACGAGGTCCGGATGCGCTGGTGCGGCCCCGAGGTCGAGGTCGAGGGCATCATCAGCCTCAAGACCGGCGGCTGCCCCGAAGACTGCCACTTCTGCTCGCAGTCCGGCCGGTTCCCGACGCCGGTGCGGTCGGCGTGGCTGGACATCCCCGGCCTGGTCAAGGCCGCCCGCCAGACCGCCGAGACCGGCGCGACCGAATTCTGCATCGTCGCCGCCGTCCGCGGCCCCGACAAGCGGCTGCTCTCGCAGGTCCGCGAAGGGATCAAGGCGATCCGCGAGGACGGCAACGACATCCAGATCGCCTGCTCGCTCGGCATGCTCACCCAGGAGCAGGTCGACGAACTCGTCGAGATGGGCGTGCACCGCTACAACCACAACCTGGAGACCGCGCGCTCGCATTTCGCGAACGTCGTCACCACGCACACGTGGGAAGAGCGCTGGGAGACCCTGCGCATGATCCGCGAGGCGGGCATGGAGGTCTGCTGCGGCGGCATCATCGGCATGGGGGAGAGCATCGAGCAGCGCGCCGAGTTCGCCGCGCAGCTGGCCGAGCTGAACCCCGACGAGTGCACGATGAACTTCCTCATCCCGCAGCCGGGCACGCCGTACGAGGGATACGAGGTCGTCGAGGGCAAGGACGCGCTGCGCACCGTGGCCGCGTTCCGGCTGGCGATGCCGCGGCCGCTGCTCCGGTTCTCCGGCGGCCGTGAGCTGACCTTCGGCGATCTGGGCACCAAACAGGGCATGCTCGGCGGGATCAACGCGATCATCGTCGGCAACTACCTGACCAACCTCGGCCGCCCGGCCACCGCGGATCTGGAGATGCTCGAAGAGCTGAAGATGCCGGTGAAGGCGATCAGTGACGTCCTCTGACCAACCGGCGTTCTGCGTCCATTGTGGACAACCGTCCGAGGGCGGCGCCGAACATCCCGCTTGCCACAACCCGAGAACGGCACTCGAACCGCCGCGCTACTGCACCTTCTGCGCGCGGCGGATGGTCGTCCAGATCACGCCGGTCGGCTGGACCGCGCGGTGCAGCCGTCACGGCGAGCTCGCGGGCTGACTTCGCGGGAGATGGGCGCGACTCGGTGCCGGGTTGCGTGCGCTGGGGCCGTCATTGGTTACGCTCTGCACAAGCAGCGTGAGGGAGGGGTCCGGGTTGGGCGAGACGTCGGGCAAACCGGCACACCTGTCTTCCAGCGTGCCCGACCCCTGGTCGGTCCCCATGCTGCCGAGGCCGCGCCGTCCGTACCCCAAGGTCGTCGTCAAGGCCGATCTGCTGCCCGCGATCAGCGTGCTGTCCACGGCCGGACTGCTCGGCTTCCCGCTGGCGTGGCTGTGGGCACGGCTCGCGCCGCCGCAGCGCATGCGGGTGATCAACGCCGAAGGCGGCCTCGCGTCACTGGAACTGGAGAGCTGGCACCGCTTCGACGACCTCGCCATCTACGGTTTCCTCGCGCTCGGCGCCGGGCTGCTGATCGGCGTCGTGACCTGGCTCCTGCGGGAGCGCCGCGGCCCGGTCGTGCTGATCGCCGCGACCGGGGGCGCGACCCTCGCGGGCTGGCTCGGCACGACGATGGGCGTCTCGTTCGCCAACGGCCGCTACGAGATCGGAGCGGCACCCGCCGTCGGCGACGTCATCATGAAGGCGCCGCAGATCGAATCGCCCTGGATCATGCTCGCCGCCCCGTTGATGACCACACTGGCCTACACACTGCTGACCGCGTGGAACGGCCGGGAAGACCTGGGTCGTCGCCTCGGCTGACGTTTTTCCTCTAGGGTGGGCCGGGACTTCTCTAGGGGGCTTTTCTTGACTGACGACATCGAGGTTTCCCGGCACAACGCCGTCCGCTTCCCCGGCATCAGCCCGCGGGCCTACGAACACCCCGTCGACCGCGGGGCACTGGCCACCCTGCGCGCGGTACCCGGATTCGCGCAGGTCGTGAAGGCGATTTCGGGTTTCTACAGCGAACGCGGCGAGCGGCTCATGGCGCTGGCGTCCGCGATCCGGGTCGGCCCGACGCAATATCCGGAACTGGACAGGCTGCGCAACGAATGCGCCGAGACACTGGACCTCGACCGGGTGCCGAACCTGTTCGTCGCCCGCAGTCCCGAGGTCAACGCGCAGACGATCGGGATGGACGAGCCGTTCATCGTGCTCAACACCGCGGCCGTCGAAGCGATGGACCTCGCGTCGCTGCGGTTCGTGATCGGGCACGAGATGGGGCACGTGCTGTCCGGGCACGCGGTGTACCGCACGATCATGATCCGGCTGATCGGCCTGCAGATGTCGATGTCGTGGACGCCGGTGAGCGCGATCGGCATCCGCGTCGTCATCGCCGCGCTGCGCGAGTGGTACCGCAAGGCCGAACTGTCCTGCGACCGCGCCGGGCTGCTGTGCTCGCAGGACCCCACCGCGGCGCTGCGGTCGCAGATCCTGGTCGCGGGCGGCATCGACCCGGCGAAGATCGACATCCCGGCGTTCCTGCAGCAGGCGGCGGAGTACGAGTCGGTCGACGACATCCGCGACAGCTACCTGAAACTGCGCTACGTCGAGACGATGTCGCATCCGCTGGCCGTCGTGCGCGCCGCGCAGCTGCAGAAGTGGGCCGCTTCGGAGGAGTACCGGGCGATCCTGGCCGGCGAATACCCGCGCCGCGACGAGGACGCGCCGTCCTCCAACTGGACTGACGACCTGAAGTCGGCCGCGAAGTCGTACAAGGACTCCTGGAACAGCTCGGCCGATCCGCTGACGAAGGTGTTCAGCGACGTCGGCGAGGCGGTGTCCGGAGCGGCGGGCAAGGTGTGGAGCAAGTTCGGCGGCGGCAACGGATCTGAAGAGGGCTCTGAAGGGGCTTCGAAGACCGAGAAGTAGGGGCTCGCGCGTGCTATGAAAGGACCTTTCATAGCGCTTGAGGGGCCTCAGTTCAGGTTCGAAGGGCGCGTGAACTCGCCGAGTTCCCCCGGCGGCATCGGCACCGCGCCGAGGGTGTTCAGGAACCCGGCCTCGCGCGTCAGCAGGCGGCACGCGATCCGCAGCCGCCGCAGCGGATTGGTCTCCTCCAGCAGGCGCTGCCGGTCCTCCAGCGGGAGCAGGCAATCCGCGGTGAGCCGGTAGGCGAGCGCGGCGAGGTCGCCGTCGTCGGGCGGGGTGGTCCAGTCGTCGGCGTGCCAGGCGGATTCGCAGTAGCGCCGGTGCGCGGCCTTGGCGACGTCGGCGAGCCTGGTCGCGGTGTCGCCGTGCACCGTGGAGACCCGGTCGTCGGGCACCCATTCGACCGAGCCGATCAGGTACGGCGCGGAAACGCGGTCGATCTCCAGCAGCCGGAACCGCCGCCGCGCGGTGGTGACGACGTCGAATCTGCCGTCCGGCAGCCGTTTCGCCTCGCGTAACACCGTGCTGCAGCCGACCTCGTGGACGTGCTCGGTTCCGCTGACTTCCCTGTTCATCGTCGTGCGCAGGGCGATGACACCGAATTCGCGGTCGGGGATGACGTCGCCGACGAGATCCGTCATCAGCTGCCGGTACCGCGGTTCGAAGATGTGCAGTGGAAGGTGTGTTCCAGGCAGAAGCACGGTCTGTAGCGGGAACAGCGGCAAGATCGCCTTCCCGGTGGACTCCTCGCTCGGCTCGGTCACCCGTTCAAGGTACGGGGACCGAGAGGACTTCGCAGGACGGTCACTTTCGGGCAGGCGGGCGGAACACCGCGAACGGGTCGGTGATCTGCATCCCCTTGCCCGCGAAGGAGAACAGTGCCGCCGGACGACCACCGCTGCGGCCCGGTGGCGCGGTGTGCCCGGTGGGGACGAGCAGCCCGCGCCGGGACAGGACGCGCTGCAGATTCGTCGCGGACACCCGGTAACCCAGCGCAGCCGAGTACAGCCCCCGTAACGCCGATACGGTGAACTCTTCCGGGGCGAGCGCGAACCCGAGGTTCGTGTAGCAGAGCTTCGAACGGAGCCGGTCCCGTGCGCGCAGCACGATGGACTCGTGGTCGAACGCCGTTCGCGGTAACTCGGAGACGTCGTGCCATTCGGTGTCTTCCGGGATTTCGGGGTCCACATCGGACGGTACGAGACCGAGGAACGCCGTCGCCACGACGCGCGGACCCGGCACCCGGTCCGGCGCGCTGAACACCGCCAGCTGCTCCACATGCTTCAACTGCCGTACGTCGACCTTCTCGGCGAGCTGCCGCCGGATGGACGCCTCGACGTCCTCATCCGGCCGCAGCCTCCCGCCGGGAAGGGACCAGCGGCCCAGATGCGGATCGAGCGCGCGCCGCCACAGCAGGACCCGGAGTGTGTCCGAGCGCACTTGCAGGACCGCTCCCAAAACCTCGTGGGCGAGGGGGGTCTGGGTGTTAAGATGACTTCGCACGGTTTTCGATTGTAAGGCGAAAACCGGGAGTGGACAAATCGGTCCGGAGGGCCAGAACCATGACGAGCACGCTGCAGAACGACCTGACCCCGTACGGTGGCGTCGTCGCCGACGCCGCATGGGCGGAGGAGGTGCGGAGCCTCGCTCGCAAACGCGACGCCGTCCTGCTCGCGCACAACTACCAGGTCCCCGAGATCCAGGACATCGCCGATTTCACCGGCGATTCCCTCGCGCTCAGCCGCATCGCGGCGAGCAGCGACGCGTCCACCATCGTCTTCTGCGGCGTGCACTTCATGGCCGAGACGGCGAAGATCCTGGCGCCCGAGAAGACGGTCCTGATCCCGGACGCGCGGGCAGGCTGCTCGCTCGCGGACTCGATCACCGGCGAGCAGCTGCGCGCCTGGAAGGCCGAGCACCCCGGTGCCGTCGTCGTCTCGTACGTGAACACCACGGCCGAGGTCAAGGCGGAGACCGACATCTGCTGCACGTCGTCGAACGCCGTCGACGTGGTCGCCTCGATCCCCGCTGACCAGGAGGTTCTGTTCCTGCCGGACCAGTTCCTCGGCGCGCACGTCAAGCGGGTGACCGGCCGCGAGAACATGCACATCTGGGCCGGGGAGTGCCACGTGCACGCCGGCATCAACGGGGCCGAGCTGGCCGAGCGGGCCGCGGAAAACCCCGACGCCGACCTGTTCATCCACCCGGAATGCGGCTGCGCGACCTCGGCGCTGTACCTGGCGGGAGAGGGCGCTGTCGCCCCGGAGCGGGTCAAGATCCTCTCCACCGGCGACATGGTCCACGCCGCTCGCGACACCAAGGCGAAGTCGGTCCTCGTGGCCACCGAGATCGGGATGATCCACCAGCTGCGCAAGGCCGCGCCGGAGATCGACTTCCGCGCGGTGAACGACCGGGCGTCCTGCCGGTACATGAAGATGATCACGCCCGCCGCCCTGCTGCGGTCGCTGCGCGAGGGTGCCGACGAGGTCCATGTCGACATCGAGACCGCCGCCCGCGCCCGCGCTTCGGTACGGCGCATGATCGAGATCGGCCAGCCTGGCGGCGGAGAATGACCGACCCGGTTACCGCCCTTCAGGCGAAAACTGATCCGGTGTGGGAGGCCGCCGCCGATCTCGTGGTGATCGGCAGCGGGGTCGCCGGGCTCACCGCCGCGCTGCGCGCGCGGGAACTCGGACTGCATGTCCTGGTGGTCACCAAGGCCGCGGTTTCCGACGGGAACACCCGCTGGGCGCAAGGCGGGATCGCCGTCGTGCTGGAGGGTGAGCACGAGCAGGGCGATTCGGTGGGCAAGCACGCCGCGGACACGCTCACCGCGGGTGCCGGGCTCTGCGACGAGGACGCCGTCCGTTCGATCATCGCCGGTGGCCCGGCCGCGGTGGCCAGGCTGCGGGCCGATGGCGCGCGTTTCGACCCGGCCGTCGAGGGCCGTGACGAACTCGCGCGCACGCGGGAAGGCGGGCACAGCGCGTTCCGCGTCATCCACGCCGGAGGCGACGCGACCGGCGCGGAGGTCGAACGGACCCTGGTCGCGAAGGCCGGTGATCGGCGGATCCCGGTGCTGGAGCACCACATCGCCGTCGACGCGATCCGCACCCCCGCCGGGGAGGTGGTGGGCGTGACCGTCATGGACCGCAACGGTGTTCCCGGTGTCGTCCGGGCACCGGCGGTGCTGCTGGCCAGCGGCGGACTGGGGCAGCTCTACCAGGCGACATCGAATCCGGAGATCGCCACGGGGGACGGGCTCGCGCTCGCGTTGCGCGCGGGAGCGCAGCTCGCGGACGTCGAGTTCGTCCAGTTCCACCCGACGGTCCTGTTCACTCCCGGCGCACGAGGCCGCCTGCCGCTGGTCACCGAGGCGGTGCGCGGCGAGGGCGCCACTCTGCACGACGCGACGGGCGCTTCGGTCATGCGAGGCGTGCATCCGCTCGGCGATCTCGCGCCGCGGGACGTCGTGTCGGCGGCCATCACCCGCCGGATGACGCAGGCGCCCGGCGGCATCGACGACCACGTTTTCCTTGACGCTACAGGGATCACTGGCTTCGCGAAGCGGTTCCCGACCGTGCACGCGGCGTGCGCGGCGATCGGCCTCGACCCCGCGAAGGACCCGATCCCGGTCACGCCGGCGGCGCATTTCGCCTGCGGTGGTGTGGTGACCACTGTGGACGGACGCTCCAGCGTGCGTGGCCTCTACGCGGCGGGCGAGGTCGCGAGGACCGGTCTGCACGGCGCGAACCGCTTGGCATCCAACAGTTTGCTCGAAGGCCTCGTCGTCGGGCAGCGGGTCGCGGAGGCGGTCGCCATCGATCTCGCCGCCGGGCTGCTGGCCGACCCGCGCCGAGGTGTGCTCACGCCGCCGCCGACGGTCGCGGTGGCCGACCGCGACGCGCTGCAGCGGGCGATGAGCCGGTACGCGGCGATCGGCCGGGACGCCGACGGTCTCGCGGTCGTCGGTTCGGTGCTGGATCTCTCGGTGATCGAAAGTCCGTTGTGGACTCCGAGGATCGTCGAGGACGCGGCGCTCACTTTGGTGGCGGAGGCGTTGGTCGCGGCGGCGGCGCGGCGGACGGAGTCCCGCGGCTGCCACGTGCGGACCGATTTCCCCGAACGTGACGAGAGCGTCTGGCAACGCGGTCAGCTCATCCGGCTCAGCCCGTCGGGCCAGCCGGTGCTGGCCGATCCGATCGCTTTGGAGGGTGTGGCATGAGCGAATTCTCCCCATGGGTGACCAAGGCGCTGGCCGATCACGGCCTCGACGTCCCCGATGTGCACCGCGTCGTCACGACGGCCTTGACCGAGGACCTGCGTTACGGGCCCGACGCGACGACGAACGCCACCGTGCCCGAGTCCGCCAACGCGCTGGCCGAACTCACGCCGAGGACGGCGGGCGTGGTCGCCGGGATCCCGGTGGCGCTGGCGGTGTTCGACCTGGTCCTCGGCTCCGGACTGGAGATCATGGCCGCCCGCGACGACGGTGACCGGCTGACCGCCGGGGAACCGGCGCTGGTCGTGCGCGGTCCGGTGCGCGGCCTGCTCACCGCCGAACGCACCGCGCTGAACCTGTTGTGCCACCTGTCCGGCATCGCCACCGCGACCGCGGCCTGGGTGTCCGAAGTGGACGGTACCGGCTGCCGGATCCGGGATTCCCGCAAGACCCTGCCCGGGCTGCGGTTGCTGGAGAAGTACGCCGTCCGCGCGGGCGGCGGGGTCAACCACCGGCTCGGCCTCGGTGACGCGGTACTGATCAAGGACAACCACGTCGTCGCCGCCGGTTCGGTGACCGCGGCGCTCACCGCGGCCCGTGAGCACGCGCCAGAACTGCACTGCGAGGTCGAGGTCGACGACCTGGCCCAGCTGGAGGAGGCGCTCGCCGTCGGCGCCGACGAGGTGCTGCTCGACAACTTCACGCCAGGGGAATGCGCGAAGGCCGTCGACAGGCGCGACGAGGTCTCCCCGAAGACCCGGCTGGAGTCCTCCGGTGGATTGCGGTTGGACGTCGCGCGGGCCTACGCGGAGTCCGGTGTGGACTTCCTCGCGGTCGGGGCGCTCACCCATTCCTCGCCCGCGCTCGACCTCGGGATGGACCTCCGCTGAGGTGGAGCACTAGAATTCCCTTGTGTGACAAGGGAATTCTGGAGGAATGGTGGGCTTTGCCGGTAAAAGTGCCGTCGCGGGAAGCGTCGCTTTCGTGGCACTGCTGGGCGCACCCGTCCCGGCGACGGCGGTCGCCGAGCAGTGCGCGAACCCGACGGGCACCTACACCGCCGCCGTTCCGTGGGGCCAACGGCTGATCGATCCCGCGCGGATCTGGCCGCTTTCGCGCGGCACCGGCCAGCTGGTCGCGGTGATCGGCACCGGTGTGGACGGCGGCAACCGCCAGTTCGCCGACGGCCAGCTCGTCGGAGGACAAGGCACCGAGACCGGCGACTGCGACGGCCGGGGCACCATCGCCGCCGGGATCGTCGGCGCGCAACCGGATCCGTCCACGACGTTCGCCGGGATCGCGCCCGGGGTGAAGCTCCTGCCGCTCCGCTACACACAGGTGAACGGCGGTGGCGATCCCGGCCAGCTCGCGTCCGCCATCGAAACCGCGCTGAATCGCGGCGCCGGGATCATCCTGATCGCCGTCCCGGCCGCTTCGGACAGCCCCGCGCTGACCGGCGCGGTGTCGCGCGCCAGGGAGAAAGGCGCGCTGATCGTGTCTCCCGCGGCGGGCACGCAACAGGGGCAGACGTCCTACCCGACCGCGACGCCCGGCGTGCTCGCGGTGGGGTCGACCAACCAGGCGGGCGAGGCGGTGCAGACGGAATCCGGCTCCTATCTGGGGATTTCCGCTCCCGGCGCCGAGCTGGTCAGCACGTCGGCCGGAGCGGGCGGGACGGTGGCGCACCGGTGGCCGGTGAGCGACCCCAGCCTGGCCGCCGCGCACGTCGCGGGCGTCGCCGCGCTCGTGCGCGCTTATCACCCGGAGTTGTCACCGGAGCAGGTCGTCGCCCGGCTGACCCTGACCGCGCACCGCGGCCCGAGCGGCGGCCACGATCCGCGCCGGGGCTGGGGTTCGATCGACGCCTACGCCGCAGTTTCCGCCGTCATCCCGGCCGGTACGCCGGGGCCGGGAGGTCCGCCGAGTGTCGGTCCGGAGACCGTCGTCGTCCCCGCGGCCGCCCCGGCTCACGGAGGCACGGACAAGGTTTCCGGTGTACTCGCCATCGCCGGGGTGGCCGCCGCCGTCGCGGCCGGCGTGGTGGTGGCGGCGGTCCGGCGTGGCAAGCGCCGGGGCTGGCGGCCTTCGCGGTTCCGCGCCTCGTGAGCGGCAGCGGCGTACTGGGGGACACCACTGCCGCTCACGAGGTCTTTCGCGACCCCCGGGGTTCTAGGGGACGGATACGCAGGCTGTCGAGCCCACGATGGTCACGCCGTCGCCGACGCGGGAGACGTGCACGTTGAAGTCGGCGCCGTCGCGACTGAACTGGGCGATCAGCTCACGCGGGTTGCTGCGGTCGCGCGTCCGCCAGCCCTGGCTTTCCAGCAGAGGCAGGACGACGTCGACGAGTTTGCGGACCGAGTCGGCGGCGTCGTCCACGCGAAGGCCGTATTGACGGCAGAAAAGACGGCCCGGCTGGGTCGGATCGCAGTCCAGTTCGCCTTCCACGGTGCGCTCCGCGCTGGTGCCGAAGGTGCCCGCGACACCGTCGATGACCGCTGCCAGATCCTCGGCCAGCCGGTCGAGTTCGGTGTTACTGGTGATCATGCTTCGCCCCCTCACAGGCCTCGGCCGACGCCTTCGATGGCCATCTCGCGTAGCGAGCCACCCGTGAAGCCCTCGTGCGTGACCGGTCCGCCGGTGAGCACACCGTAGATGTTGTTCCACGAATCCGAACCGGGTTTCAGCACCCCGCTGTGGGAATCCATGCCCCACTGCAGATCGCCGTTCGCGTCCCGGCCGGTTTCCAGTTCGACGACGCCGGGGAAGCGGTCGGGGTCCGCTCCGTGCCCGGCGCCGAGCCATTCGATCAGTCCCGCGTTGCCCTGCGCGACCACGATCGGATCGAGGGGAGCCGTCATGGAATACCGCTGGACCCCGGCCTGGCTCGCCGGAAGGTCGGCAGGGCTCCAGATCCCGTGGCCCATCCCCGCGGATTCGACGTGCAGCACCTGGTCCGCCCTGAGCCCGAGCTGCTCCGCGAGTCCCACGGTGGCGCCGCCGTAACTGTGCCCGATGGCGGTGACGACGACGCCGGGACCGGCGTGGCCGTCGATCTGCCCGCGCAGTTCGTCACCGAACGCCTTGAGTTCGGGGGCCATCGTCTGGGCGTAATGCGCGGCCGGTCCTTCGGTGATGACGTTCTGGGGGAAGACGCCGTCGGCCCAGACCACCATCGCGGTCCGGCCGGTGGCGTCCGCGGCGACCAGGCTCTTGCCGAGGTCGGCGTAGCTCTGGAAGTTGCCGAACGAGGTGTTGACGCCGGGGACGAACAGTCCGACGTTGCGGGTGCCCGGCTCGATCCTGCCGACCAGTTCGGCGATGCGCCCGTTGCCCGCCGGGTCGAACCGCAGGATCTGCCGGTCGTTGGCGAGGATGTCTTCGTACAGCGCGATCCTGGTGCGCGCGTTCGCGATGTCGTCGGCTTTGCCGCCGTGCGCCAAGAGGTTCGCGAGCCGGTCGCGTTCCGCCGTCAGCGCGTCGGAGACCTTGACGCGGTTCTGGGCGATCGCCGTCGCCCACTGCCCGGTGTCGGCCGCGCCACCGACGCCCGCCGGATTCCCGGCCTTGGGCAAGGGGCTCTCCGGCATCAGCGCCCGGTAGGAGGCGGCGACCTGGACATCGGCGCGCCGATAGCCGCCCGCCGCCGCGGTGAGGCCCTGGTGGATCACCGTCGCCTTGGTGAGCTGCCCGTCCAGTTTGCCCGCGACGTCCTTGATCGTCTTGGTGAACGTCGCCGAAGCCGCGTTGGACGCCGAAACCTTGCCGAACGCGGCGGCGGGGACGTTCTCACCCGCCAGCGCGGCCTGCGCGGTCTTGAGCACGCCGGCGCGCTGTTCGAGTTCGGCCGCCGCCGCTTCGAGCCTGGCGGGGGCGACCCGGTAACCGCCCGCACTGGATGCCATCACCGAGCCGCCTCTCCTGCTTCAGGGAATCAGTACTGTTCGGGTTCTTCGCCGAGCACGGCCGGAGCGACCGGGGCCGACTGGCCCCAGACGTTCTCGGTCTCCACGAGCCACGGCGGGATCCGCCGTCCGGAGCCGAGGTCGCCGCCCGCGCCCATGCCCATCGGCATCATGGGCATCATGGGCATCGCGCCCTTGGCCGCCGCCGCGCCCGCGGCACCGGCGGCCCCGCCCGCCAGACCGCTCAGCGCGCTGCCCGAGCCGCCATCGCCGGCCAGCCCGGAGAACGCGGCCGGTGCCTCGCCGGGGCCGGAGAACCCGCCGCCGGCGCCGATCGCGCCACCGTCCAGCGAAGGCGCACCGCCACCGCCGATCGGGATGCCACCCCCGGCGCCGCCGGCGGTCGCGCCCGCACCGGCACCGGCGCCGCCTCCGACGACCTCGCCGTTTTTCTTGTCCTCTTTGGGATTCTTGCCGGTCGCCCACCCGGGTACGCGCGGCATGATCGAGCCGAACCGGCCGAACGCGGCGGCCGAGGCCGCGGCGAGACCGGCGGTGAACATGTCGCCGAACAACGGGTTCGACTTGACGGGCTGGCCAGGCTGCCCCGTGGTGGGTGGCGTCGCGCCGTCCGACGGCAGCGGGTGCGTGTTGTCGCCCGGCACGACACCGACACCGGGCGTCCCGCCGATGTCGTTGCCGACCGCACCGCCGCCAGGAGCGGTGCCGCCACCGGTGACCGGGGGCGCGGACACGGCGTTCGGCGAGGCCGGAATGGACTCCTCCGCCGAGGAGTACTCGCCGGCGAGCTGGGTCATCACCACGATCGCCTTGCTGTGCGCCGCGCTGGCCGCCCCCGCGGCTTGCTGCTGGGCTTCGACGTTCGCGATCGCCTGCTGCCGCTGCTGCGCGGCGTTGATGATCGTCGCCGGTGACGAATCCGGGGGCAGCAGCGGCGGATTGACCGCGAGCGCGACGTCGGCCGGGGAAACGTCCGGCACCGCGACCGGCGGCGGCATCTCCTTCTTGGCCTTCACCAGCGCGTCCGCCGCGTCCTCGAGAAGGTTGTTCATCGCGAGCGCGGTCTGCGCGACCTTGCGGATCCCGCCGACCAGATCGGTGATCATCGTGTGGTACTTGTCGGCGGCGCCGCCGGTCCAGCTGCCGGAGAACTCCTTGAGCTCACCGGTGAGGTTATCGGCCTGTTCGAACAGGCCGGAGCCGGTCGACTGCCATTTGTGCGCCGCGTGGCGCGCCGTGTTGGGGTCGCCCGCCTGCAGCATCGCGTAGAGCTGCTGGTGGGAGTAAGCGGCGAAGTTCGTGTGCGCGGTGTCGGTCATCCCTTGTTCCCCCCGCCCTGAGAGCCGCCGGTGCCGCCGAGGACCCCGCCGAGCACGTTGAGCAGCGGATCGAGCAAGCCGGTCTGCTGGCCGGCGTGGTTCATGTCGCCGGCCACCGACTCGTCGGCGGCCGCGTAGCCGTCGGCGACGGTCGTGGTGACCTCCTGCGCGAAGGTGATCGCGCCCTTGACCTGATCCAGCAGGCCCTGCATCTCGGCGACCGCCGCCTGATGCGCCTTGGTGAGTGAGCCCGCCTCCCCGAACTCGCCGAACAACAGCGGCTGTTCACTCAGGGTCAGCAGGAAGTCGTTCGGCTTCGACATCGCGTGGATCTGGGTCTCCAGTTCCCGCACGAAGTCCTTCAGAGATTCCAAATGGACGTAGTACGACTGGTCTTGCATTGATCCCGGCTCTCTCGTGATCGGCCATGCCATCGAAGGACGACTACGCGCAAAGCCGGCCGGCCGGTGCCGAGGGGGGTGAAAGCACCGGCCGGCCGACGGATGGGGAATCAACCGGAGAACAGACCCTGGTTACGGTTCTCCAGGCTGTGCTGGAGATCGTGGGCGTCGCCGACCTTGCCACCGAACTGCGCGATGATCGCCACGATGTCCGCGGTGGCCTGGCGCAGGCGGGTTTCGGACGCGCGGGCCGCCTCACCGGCGGAGCTGCCGGAGGCGTACCAGGTCTGGGTGATCGGCTGCAGGTTCGTGTGCAGCTGTTCGAGCTGTGAGGTGAGCGCCTTGGCCTTGGCGGCCAGCGAGGCCGAGCTGTGCTGCAGCGCGGCGAAGTTGATTTCGACGACGTCAGCCATGATTGGTGGTCCTCTCGCGGATCAGGGGTTCAGCCGGTGGATCACGGTCTGGTCGACGGTTCCGCTGACCCCGGTCAGGCTTTCCCGGACCTGCTCGTCACCCGAGTTGTAGTTCCGGTTGCTCTCGTGGACAAGGCGCGACATCGTGTTGAGCTCGTTCACGGCGATGGTCATCTTCTCCTGCAGACGGCGCTGCAGATCCCAGAACGCGACCGCCTGGTCACCCTTGTAGTTGTGCAGGGTCTGGGTCAGCTCGCTCTCCAAGCTGGCCATCGTGGTCTTGGCGTTCGACGCGGTTTCCTCGAACCCCTGGACGGCGCGCGCCATCGCAGCTGCGTCTGCCTGATATCCCGTACCGGTCATTGATGGGCCACCTCCTCTCATCTCGCTGGAAATCCCGGTGAGCACCAGGGCGCCCCTGTCTGCTCTTGTGAAGGACACGCTAGAAAAGAGGGGAGTGTGGTCAAACGGCACAACTGCCGGTCGGGGTGACGGCACTATTACCCACAGGTCGGCGGTAGGGCTTTCCCCACCCCCGATCCGGGGGAGTACGCCAGTGTCCACGGAAGGTCTCAACGGCACCCTCGAATCCATGGTGGACAAGGGTTCCAGGACAGTACTGCATCGGCCGCTGATGATCTTGGCGGCGGCGATGGCGGTACTCGGGGTGATCGCGCTCGGCGGTCTCCTTTTCGACGATCGCAGCCTCGTCAACGCGCCCATCTGGCTCAAACCGCTCAAGTTCACGATTTCCGTGGGCCTCTACGCGGTGACGCTGGCCTGGCTGATCGGGCAGCTGACCCGCGGTCGCCGGATCGGCTGGTGGCTCGGCACGGTGTTCGCGGTCGGCCTCGGCATGGACATGGCGTTGCTGTTCTGGCAGATCATCGTCCGCGGCCGGACACTGCACTTCAACCAGGCGACGCCGACCGACCAGTGGATCAACAACATGGTCGCGAACGGCGCCTTCACCGGGTGGGGAGCGACCGCGGCGATCGCGATTCTCCTGCTGTTCCAGCGTCTTCCCGACCGGGCGATGAACTCCGCGTTACGCGCGGGCGCCGCGTTGTCGGTGGTGGGCATCGGGATCGCGTTGCTGATGTTCGGCCCGAACGAGCAGCAGAAGACTCAGTTCCGGGCAGGGGAGCGGCCGTCGATCGTCGGTGCCCACGCGGTCGGGGTACCCGATGGCGGGCCGGGGCTGCCGGTGGTCGGCTGGAGCACCGTGGGCGGGGACATGCGGATCCCGCATTTCGTCGGGATCCACGCGATCCAGGTGCTGCCTCTGGTCGCTTTCGGACTTCTCGTGCTCGCCAGGAGGCATCCGGTGCTCGAATCGGAATTCGTGCGGCGGAACCTGGTCAGGACCGCGTCCGTGGGGTTCGCCGGGCTCCTGACGCTGCTCACCTGGCAGGCGCAGCGGGGGCAGTCCATCGTCCACCCCGACTTCTGGACACTGGTCGCGGGCGCCGGGATCGTCGTCGCCGTGGCGGCCGGTTCGATGCTTTCGCTCCGGGTCCGACGGCCGATGCACCAGCTGGCGTGATCTTCACCGTACCTCCACGAAATCCACTCGGGACTTTCATCGGGGTCCGATAGCTTTCGGTGCGATGAAGGGGGTATGCGTGCACAAGACACGTACTTTTCGGCGGATTTCGGGCAGACGCGCGGGCGTCGTGCTCACCGCCGTGGCGGTGCTGACCGGTGGGGTGGCGTGCTCGTCGTCGCCTGGTTCTCCCGACGGAGCCAAGCCGGCGGCGCCCGAGGTGTTCGGCCCGGCGGGATACCGCGGTCTGACCCTGGGCATGGCCAAGGACGCCGCGTTGGCGGGCGGAAAGCTCGCCTCGGAGCCGACGTCTACTTTGGACGGTTGTATCGATTTCTCCTATACCGGTGGTCCGGCACCCGACCCGGCACGGATGAAGGCGGAGGCCGACGTCGAGGCCAAAGCCAAGGAGCTGAACAAGAAGGCCGACGAGCTGCAGGCGAATCCGGACTCCAAGCCGGGCTCGTCCGCGGCGGACAGCGCCAAGGCCGCGGAGAAGGACGCCGCGGACGCCAAGCTGTACGCCGACGCCGCTCTGGCGTCCGCCGATCTCGCGGGCAAGCGGGAGGAGCGGGACAAGGCGTTCGTCGCCGCCGGGGGTGCGTCGTTTGGCAAGGACGGGTTGCGTGAACTCGCGGCTCCTTCGGACGCCAAGACGGCCGAGGGGATCGGCGCCGGTTCGTCGTTGAACGAACTGAAGGCTGCCTATGACGCCAAGGGGATGAAGGCGGGCGGCAACGGCCGGTTCCAGGTTCCTGTCGACGGGAAGCCGGACTGGGTCTACGAGTTCACCGTCAACGGGGACAAGGTCGGCTCGGTATCGATGGTCAACCCGAAGTCGAAGTGCGCCTGAATTTCATGCGCGAGGAAAGGGCCGTTCGTTCCTGAACGGCCCTTTCCCGCGTTTCGGACTCGTTTGTATCAGACTCCCGCGGTGGTGCGGATCCAGCTGCGGCTGGCCGCGACGCTGGCGTAGTTCTGGGTGCCCTGCGGGTTCGTACCGGAGTTTTCGCCGGTCGAGCAGACGCCCACCTGGACCCCGCCCGAGAGCTGCGGGCCGCCCGAATCGCCGTGCCACGCAGAACCGTTGACGCCGACGCTCGCGATGGCCTGACCGCCGTAGGCGTCACTGCTGGTTCCGGTGATGCGGACGTTGGCCGTCTTCAGGACGCTCGACGGCGGGTTGGTGCCCTGCGTGCGGCCCCAGCCGTAGATCTGGTTGGTGGTGCCGGTCGCCGGGTTGGCGGTGCCGAGCTTCATGTACGTCGTGTTGACCGCCGTCTTGAGATGCAGCAACGCGATGTCGCCGCTCGGGGCGGCCTTCTGCTGGTCGACGTCGGCCGCGGTGCCCTGGCCCAGGTTCACGTTTCCGACCTTCACGTGCATGCCGGGCTTGTTGAGGCAATGCTTCGCGGTGAGGACCCACTGCGGGGCGATGATGGTGCCGGAGCAGTTGAAACCGCCGAACGCGGTGGCGTCGTCCCAGTAGATCTGGGCGCCCCACGGCGCGGAACTCACGGTACCGCCGCCGATGATGTCCTGGCCCGCGTTCGCGGCGGGGGTTGCGGCAAGGGTCAACGCCGCGGCGGCACCGGCCACCGCTGCGACAATCTTGGACATACGCATGAATACGCCCTTCGGCCTGCTTCGGGGAGCTCGTTTCGACTTGAAACGGTTTCACCAAGTTATGGGGCGGTAAGGGTTTTTGTAACCTACCGAAGTCGGTAACCGGTGCGAGGAAAGTATTGGGCCGTCCGTGTGGGGCAGCGGCTTTGACAGCGGGATTCTGGAATGGACGGTCCCGGGGCCTTTGGTGTGGACGTGCGTTGTGTCCGTTTCATCGTGACCGTACATTCGCGCCTCTGGGGCCAGGGGGTTGGGGGTCGGAAGTGGGTTATCGCTCTAGGGTGTCCGGGTGACGACTTGGGTGATCGTGCTGAACGGTGGTTCCAGTTCGGGCAAGTCCGGGATCGCCAGGTGCCTGCAGAAGGTGCTGCCGGATCCTTGGCTCACGCTCGGGGTGGACACACTGATCGACGCGATGCCTCCTTTGACCGACGGGATCTCTTTCGCCGCGGATGGCGGGGTGGGTGTCGGGGCTGGTTTCCGGCGTCTCGAGGACGCGTGGATGACCGGTGTCGCGGCCATGGTCCGGGCGGGTGCGCGGATCATCATCGATGACGCGTTCCTGGGCGGTGCGGAGTCGCAGCGCCGGTGGCGGCTGGCGTTGGACGGGCTCGAGGTGCTCTGGGTCGGGGTCCGGTGCGACGGTGCGGTGGCCGCCGGCCGGGAGCTGGCGCGGGGGGATCGGGTCGAGGGGATGGCCGAGTCGCAGGCCGAGGTCGTCCACCGCGGTGTGGTTTACGACCTCGAAGTGGACACAGGGACGGCTGAGGCGTTGGTCTGCGCTCGGGAGATCGCCCTACGGGTGAGTGGGGACGACGACGGGAACCCGACCACGACCGAACCGGTTGCCGACGACGGGTTCGGACACGCGACGTGACCTACTCGCTGGCCGTAGCGCATGACGACGGTGAGGTATTTCATTTATCTCTCGACGAGATACGGCCCGGCCGGCCTCCGGCGGCCTGGTGGAATGGGTCGAGCGGTAGCTAAGTCCTTTTTGGACGCTGTGGCCGTGGAGGGCCGGGTCAGTCCGGCCTGTCGTCTTCGGGTGGACGGCGCGGCTCGTGGAGCGGTTCCGGCGCCGCTTCGTAGGTGTGTCCACAGGGGGTGGTGATGGTCATGCCGCCGTTGCCGGTGGGGTCGATCGACCAGCCGGGTTCCTCTTTGAGCATGTTGTGGACCTTGCAGGCGCCGTGGCAGTTGTGGTGATCGGTCTTCCCGCCGCGAGCCCAGTTGACGATGTGGTCGATTTCGGAGAACTCGGCGGGACGGTGACAGCCGGGGTGGGTGCATTCCCGGTCCCGTGCCTTGATCAACCGCGCCAGCGAGGCCGGTGATCGGTACTTGTCGGCGCCTGCTTCGAGGAGCTGCCCGGTGGCAGGGTTGGTGATCAGACGCGACCAGGTCGAGTTCGGGTCTGAGGCGATCTCCCGCACCAGCCAGTCCGGGACCGGCCCATACCCGGCCAGGAACGCGGGATCCTTGCGCGCACCGATCAGGGTCAGGAAGTCCACGTAGACGTGGATGTGCGCACGAGGCTTTCCATGGCCGTCCTCGGCGAGCAATCGCTCGGCGAAGACATCGGCACGATGCTGCTCCAGGGTGCGGGACTTGTCCTTCGCCCGGCGTGCTCGTGCGGTGCGGACCAACGAGGCGTATATGGAACTGGCGACCTCGGCGGGAAGATGGCCGGACAGCGTGGACATGGTCTCGTCGTCATGTTTCAGGGAGACATGCCGTAAGGCGCGTTTCTTCGCCGCTCGTTCCCGATAGCCGTCGGGATCGAACTTCTGCACCGCGTAACTCACCGAACCGCGGATCGCCATCGGATCACGATCGGCCAGACGTTTGACCAACCATTCGTCCACCTGCGCGGCGACCTCGTCCGACACTTCCCTGGTCAGCTGTGTGACCTTGGAAGCCTTGTACAGGTCGATATCGCCTTTCTCCAGTGCTGCCAACGTGTTCGGCAACCGCGCTACCAGGGCGCAGGAGGTTTCGACGAGCAGGAACGCTTGATTGCGGGAGACCGAGAAGCACAATGCCACCTCCTCGGTCACCGATCTTCGCGAACCGCCCGCGGCGGCGAACTCGGCTAACGCGCGCACTTGACGACCCTGCGCCTGACGAAGCAAAACCTCTTCGTCGAACGCGGTGTCAAGAAAGCGAGCGGCTTTCGGGTTATAGACAAGAGTTTGGGTCATGCCCATGATCATACTCGAACGTGAGTTCGATCACCACTGTGTTCCGTGACCGGATTTACGCGGAGAGTGAACGGTGATTTATCGCGCTATCTGTCACTTGATCACGCTATCTGCCGCTTCGGGGGGCGTTCTGTGGCCGTGTGACTGAGCGCTTCGATTGGCCAGTCGAGCACGGTAGTTGGCCCGCTTGGTACTCACCCGGCGTCGATGGGCCCTGCGGGGCGCCCTGATCGGGATCCGCACCGAGGGGCTGCGGAGGTGGCGCTGTGAGCGCGGTCAATTGCCGCGATGAGTGCGCTCTTCTGCTTGAGCGGATGTCGCCGGGTCGGGTCGTCCACCTGCTTTCGGTCGGGGCGACATGATCAGCTGGTGGTTGCGGATCTGCGGGTCTCCTTTGTCGCTGGAGTCGGGTGACCCGGAACATCTCGGCTGGGTAGGAAGGATCCTTGCCCGCGCCGAGCGCGCGGGTCGGTCGTTGGCCGCCTGCAGCCTCGGGATTCGCCGAGAAACCAGCGAAAAGTGCTTGCGCGCTGGCATGTCGAGTACACCCGCCGGCTGCACGTCATCGATAACGCGCAACCGGCGGACATCCGACCTGAACGAACGATTCGAGCAGGTCTGTGGCGGCGACGCCAGGTGTGTTACGTCGATGTGTTCGGCACGCTGCGGGAAAACACGACGTTGATGCACCAGGTCGAGAACGGTGACGGCACGCATCCACCTTCGCGAGCTACATCCCGGACTGCGACGCGTTCACCGGCGTGATGGCCCGCCGCGCGAAGGAGATCGCAGTAGTCGTCGGCGGCCTCATGGCCCCACTCGACGCCACCCAGCACTTCTTGGGGCGATCTGGCTTGAACTCTTTGACGAGGGAGTGCGCACGCGAACGCAGGTCATCGCTCACCATCACCGTGGCATCGATTTTTACCACAGCGGCGGAACGTACGCAGACTTCTTCATCCGGACCGACATCGGGTGGCGCATTGACCGGAATAACTCTCGCCGATGCGATCGAGCACGCCGTCGCCATGACCTCCTGATCGCGGCCGCGACGAACAACCTTCTCGATGTCGCTAGACACCGATGCCGGGCGCGCTACGCACCCGGCATCGGCAATTCTGGCGACTGATATTCGGATTCAGAACCAATGGCTACGTCCGCCGACCGTCGTCCCGCCGGTTCCGATCACCACTCAACAAGGCGCCGGGAAACCCCAACCAAGCCTTCCTCCCACCATGGTTGTGCCCACCTGGCGGGTGCCTCGATCGTAGGTGCGTGAGCCGCCGGCCGGGAAGCACACGAGATCCCTTCCGCCCCCCACGGCTTCTACGCGGAAGTAGGCGTCGTAGTTGTAGGTGCTGGACACCTTGATGAGCTGAATGTTGCCCGTCCACTGCCCAGAGGAGAAGCCGTTGTAACAGACCTTCTTGATGCTGGACTCGGCACGACAGGAGAAAGCCGCCGATGCTGGCGCCGCCGAGACCAAAGACATTCCGGTGGCCGCCATGACCACGGCCGCACTGGATGCCAGAATCTTTCGGACTTTCATGTGGATATCTCCCTTGCCAGGATCTCGCGCTCCCCCCGCCGAATCGATTCCGGTGGGCTCTCCTTGCACCGTAATCGTCGGCGCGAAGATCCAATGTAGGTCGTTCACACCACAAATGATCACGAACTGATTACGCTGGCCAGACCATTTCCTGTTCGACATCCTGACGACGACGGACGCGCCGAACCTGATCCGGCCTTCTCCGCCGAGATGCTGTAGCGACGGACGCTGTTCCCGACGACCTGCCCACTGGGAGCCAGCCGCATACCTGCTTTCATAAGGACGAAAAGGAAATACTGCGATGAGCTTCGTCGAAGAGTACGAAGTGGACACAGCGATGCCGATCCGGCGTCGTCGACTGTGCCACGTCCGGTGGGGTCAAGCTCTCGTCGACGGTGAGTATCGCGCCGGGTCCACCAAGGTCGGTTTGCACCCAGCCGGGTTGATCAGAAGCAAGGTTCGGGTGCCGGTGACGGGATCGGCGGCGTGGCTGGCGGCGTAGCTGCGCATCAACTGGTTGAGCGCGGACTTGCTGGTCCGGTTGGCCAGCTCGTGCAACTCGGCACGGTGCTCGCCGCGGACGGCCCCGATGACCTTCCCGTCGCGCCTCAGGAGCTCGGCGGCCAGTGCCAGGCCCCGCGGTGCGGGACGCGCCGACGACGAAGGCGGTCTTGGTGTGGTTGGACTCGCTCACGGGCGTGAACTCCTCTTCGATTTCCCCCTGACTTACGGGACGGCGTGTCGCTGCACGCGGGCGCGGCTGGCGCGCATCATCGGCCGATGGCGTGTTCGAGTTGGGTTCGGCAGGGAGTGAGCGCGTCGAGCAGGTCGAAGACGTGCTTATTGCACTCCCTGTCTTTACTTACTCAGGAACTCGAACATCAGTCGGTGTCAGGGTTGCGAACCGGTCTTCTTGCGGCCTGATCCGTTGTGGAACAGGGAGTCGCCCGGTAGTCGTCGTTGGTGATCACGGTTCAGAGCGGCAGTGAGGTGATGTGGCGTTTGCGGGGGCCGAAGTCCTTCACTGGGGTAGAGCGGCCCTTGCCCGTGCTCTGTCATGCCGAATGGCGGGCGTTCTTACGCGGAGAAGGCGACGAGAGTCAATCCACTGGCAGCAGCGTTTGGCTTGACCTCTACCAAGGTGTAGGTATGAGGGTGGTCACATGACGACCTCGACGACCGACACCGCGGCGCAGTGGATCAAACAGCACGCTCACCCACTGGCCACCTCTGATTCGAAAGGACCGATCGACGACCTTCTACCGTTGCGCGACATGGTGCGCGACGCGAGTCTTGTCGCGCTCGGTGCCTCGACCCGTGACACGCACGAGCTTTGCGTCCTTTCCCATCGAATACTGAGGTTCCTCGTCGAGGAGCTCGGATTCCGCTCTCTAGTACTCGAAGGTGACGACGCGACGAGCGTCGCGCTCGACGAGTACGTGCGAACCGGAATCGGTGACCCACGAGCGTTGCTGGCCAACGCCAGGTCATTCTGGCGGACCACGGAACTCCTCGATGTCGTTGACTGGCTGCGTCGCCGCAACCAGCGGTATCCGGCCGATCCGGTCCGCATCGCCAACACAGCCGAGGATGCCCGGCCCATCGAGCCCCTGCCCGCCGATCTCGGCGACATCGAACGGCTGTTGGCGCAGGACGCGATCCGGTGGCACGAGAGCACCGGACACAAGGTCGTCTACTGGGGTGGCATGGCGCATATGGTCAACGGCGCGTCACGCACCATTCCCGGGAGGCCGCCTGCCGTCCACCGCAGCGCCGGTAGCTACCTTCGTGAGCACTTCGGCTCCGGCTACCTTTCTGTGGGGCTGACCTTCCATCACGGCTTGACATCTCACCCCATCCCCGCGCCACCGGCAGAGTTCGCTGATGCCGTACTCGGCAGTACCGACGTGGACGCCTATCTGCTGGATCTGCGTGTCGCGAGCCCCGCACCGGTCCGGGGGTGGCTGGACCGGCCGGCGAAGATCCGGCTGATCGGCCCCGTTTACGATCCCGGCGATGACGCCGCCCACCACCTGACCGGCGGTTCACTCGGCGAGTGGTTCGACGTCATCGCCCACTGCCAGGAGGTAACGCCGGTCCACCTGCTCAAGGCTTGAGACGTACTCGCTGACACCCACATGCGGCCGGTGCTGCTGACGGTCGGCGAATGTTAGGTCTCATCGGTACCTGTCGGCCAGGCCACCGAAGCGCGGCGCCCCGTGCTCTCGCTTCACCGGGTCGGGACGGCGATCGAGACCTCGCGGATCAGTTCTTCGACGCGGTCGCCCCAGCGGGAGGCGATGACGAGCTCGCGGGCCGGGTCGATCCAGAGCACGTGCCGTCCGCCGTTGCCGCGGGCGCATCGCCTCCCGGTGCGAACTGTCCTTCACTTGACGCACCAGGTAGGCGTCCATGTCCTCGATGCCCGGTGTGAAGCGCTGATACTGCGCGGCCGTGGCGGCGTGGACAGCGGGCAGATCCAAGCTCATGACTCCACCAAGATAACGGTCGGCGTCGCGCGGGCCGAGATGCCCGAACGGGAGAGCGGAAGGCAAGCTGGCGCGGTGAACAGGGAAGAAGTCAGCGCGAGGTTGGTGAGTCGCTTCGGTCCCGATGCCGAGGGCTGGCTCGCCGAAGTCCCCGGTCTCGGCGCGAGACTGGCCTCACGATGGGGTTTCGCGCTCGGTGAGATGTTCGACAGCGGAGCCTCCTCCGTCGTCCTGCGTTGTCGATGGCAGGACGGGACCCCGGCTGTCCTCAAGCTCAGCCTGGATCGGGAACTGGTGGCCAGACAGGAGGAGATGCTGCGGATCTTCGCGCCCTCGCGACGGGTGCCCGCAGTCTTGGCCGCCGACGCGGACGCCGGGGCGATGGTGCTGGAGGAGGTCTTGCCCGGCACCACCGCCGAAGACCTGCCGCGGGAATCCTTGCCACAGCGCTGGGGCGAACTGCTCACCGCACTGCACACCGTGCCCGCGCCCGAGGATTGGCCGTGGGATTTGCGTGGCCGGTTCGACGAGGCCTTCGCCCGGATCGGCGGAAGGCTGTCCGAACCGGCCATCGGTGCGAGGATCGGCAAAGCCGACTGGCAGCGGTCGATCCAGCGCTGCGAAAGCCTGCTGGACACTCAGACGACCCGGGTGTTGCTGCACGGCGATCTGCACCTCGGCAACGTGCTGGACGGCGGGCCGGAACGCGGGCTGATCGCGATCGACCCGAAGGCATGCGTGGGGGATCCGTGCTTCGACGCCGTCGACTACGTGGTCGCCGGTGCCGGGTACGAAGGAGTCGAGGTCCGATGCCACCAGGTGGCGACGGCCTGCGGACTCGACGGCGACCGGTTGTACGCCTGGAGCCGGGTGATCGCACCGATGTTCGCCATCGCGCACCTCACCTACGGCGGTCCGGCGGAGGCGCTCGACGAACTGCTCGCGCTGATCCGGTGAACTCAGTCCTCCACGGGCTTCGTCCACGCCACCTGGACCAGCCCCGTCCCGTGCCGCCGTGAGACCAGCACGCCGCGCCCGGCGGGCTGAGGCTCCGGTTTGACGTCGCCGAGTAGCGCGCCCTCCTCACGCGACCCGGACATCACGATCCCCGGCGACCCCAGTTCGCGGATCCGTTGCAGCACAGGCTCGAACAGTGAACGCCCGGCGCCGCCGCTGCCGCGCGCGATGACGAGGTGGAGACCGATGTCCCGTGCCTGCGGCAGGAATTCCAGCAGCGGTTGCAACGGGTTCCGGCCCACCGTCGCGACCATCTCGTAGTCGTCGACGAGGACGAACAGCTCCGGTCCCCGCCACCACGACCGGTTCCGCAACTGCTCCGGTGTGACGTCCTGGCCGGGAAGCCGGTTCCGCATGGCCTGCTGGCACTGGTCGATCAGCCCGGTCAACGCGGTCTCGGAACCCGCGTAACCCAGCAGATGCGATTCCGCCACCGCACCGAGCATCCCTCGCCGGTAGTCGGCGACCACGATCGCGGCCTCCTCCGGCGAATACTTCGCGGTGATGCCGTGCGCGATCGCGCGCAGGAGCGAACTCTTGCCGGATTCCACGTCGCCGAACGCCACGAAATGCGGTTCGGTCGCGAAATCGAGGTACACCGGCCGCAGATTCGATTCCGCGATGCCGAGCGTGACCTGCTTGCGCGGCCCCGCCTCCAGTGAGTCGAGCGGGATCTCGGGCGGCAGCAGCCGCACGGACGGCGCGGGCTGTCCCTTCCACGCGGCGGAAATCCGCCGGTTCAGCTCGAGCCCGCCCGCGCCGACGGTTTCCGGCCGCTGATCCGAGTCGATCCGCGGGAGCGCTGCGAGGAAGTGCAGTTTGTCCGCCGTCAGCCCACGTCCCGGCTTGTCCGACGGCACGTTCTGTGCGATCTTGCGGTCGATCAGCGAGTCCGCCGATTCACCGAGCCGCAGCTCGAACTTGGTGCCGATGGCGTCACGCAGCGGCGCCCGCATGCCCATCCACTGGTTGATCGAGACGACGACGTGGATCCCGAAACCGAGCCCTCGTGAGGCCAGGCCGGTGATCTGCTCCTCCAGCTGTTCGTATTCCTGCCGGATCGTGGTCCAGTTGTCCACGAAGAGGAAGACGTCGCCGAATTCCCTGCCTTCGGTGCTTTCGCGGAACTCGGAGCGTCGCTGACGGAACGCCGTGATCGACTCGATCCCGTTGGCGGAGAAGAACTCTTCACGTTGTTCGAGCAAGGTCGTCAGTTCCGCGACGACCCGGCGGCAGCGCTGGGCGTCGCGCCGGGTCGCGTAGCCGGACACGTGGGGCAGCCCGGCGATCGGCGCCAGCGCGCCACCGCTCATGTCCAGGACGAACAGCTGGACCTCTTCCGGTGTATGGGTGAGCGCGAGCATCGCGGCGATGTCACGCATCAGCGTGCTCTTGCCGCTCTGCGGCGCCCCGACGATCAGCGCGTGCCCGGCGGCACCGGAGAAATCAGCCCACAGCATGTCGCGCCGCTGTTCGAAAGGCTTGTCCACCAAGGCGACCGGGATCATCAGCTTGCCGTTGCCGCCCCAGCCCAGCGGACACAGACCGCGTTCGGGATCCTCGCCGAGCGGCGGCAGCAACTGGTCCAGCGTGGGAGGCTCGGCCAGCGGCGGAAGCCAGATCTGATGCGCTTCCGGGCCTTTGCCTTCGAGCCGGGAGAGCATCGCGCCGATGATCGTCTCGCCGGTGCCTTTTTCTGCCGGTTCTTCCGCCTCGACGGTCACCGGGATCTCCACCGGCGCCAGCGTGAACGGCATCAAGCCCAGGCTTTGGCCGTCCTTGCGCACGATCTTGCTGCGCGGCGGGAGCTCACCCGACACGTACGCGGCCTTGAGCCGGATGAGGGTGTCGTTGTCGGACTTCAGATACGCCGACCCCGGCACGGGCGGAAGCTGGTAGGCGTCCGCGACACCGAGCACCGCGCGACTTTCCGAAGCGGAGAACGTCCGCAGGCCGATCCGGTACGACAGGTGGGAATCCAGCCCGCGCAGGCGTCCTTCCTCCAGCCGCTGCGACGCCAGCAGCAGATGGATCCCGAGACTCCGCCCCAGCCGCCCGATCGCGACGAACAGATCGATGAACTCCGGCCGCGAGGACAGCAGTTCGCTGAATTCGTCGATGATCACCAGCAACGACGGCAGCGGCCGCAGGTTGACACCGGATTCCCTGGCTTTTTCGTAGTCCCGCACCGACGCGTAGTTCCCCGCCGCGTGCAGTAGCTCCTGACGCCGCAACAGTTCGCCGTTCAGCGCGTCCGCCATGCGGTCGACCAGCGCGAGATCGTCGGACAGGTTGGTGATGACGGCGCAGGTGTGCGGCAGCCCGGTCATCCCCGCGAAGGTCGCGCCACCCTTGAAGTCGATCAGCGCGAGGTTGAGCTTTTCCGAGGAATGCGTGACGGCGAGCGCGGTGACCAGCGTCCGCAGCACTTCGCTCTTCCCGGATCCGGTCGCGCCGATGACCAGCCCGTGCGGACCCATCCCGCCTTCCGCCGACTCCTTGAGGTCCAGGTCGACGGGCCTGCCTTCGGGGTTGACGCCGAGCGGGATCCGCAACCGGTCGCGCGCCGAACGCGGTGCCCAGGTGACCGCGGTGTCGGTGTCGCGTGGGTCGCCGATACCGAGCAGCCCGGCCAGCCCGAACGTGGCCGACATCGGCGCCTCGCTGACCACCGCCGCCCCTTGGAAGAGCGGGGTGAGCATCCGGGCCAGCGCTTCGGCGGCCCCGCGGTCCAAAGTGTCCGGTGTGCCGAGGAAACCGAGCCGCTGCTCGGTGCCGTCGCCGACGACCATCCCCAGTTGCTCCGGGCTCATGTGCAGGCTGAGAAGCCGTTCGGACGACGCCGAGCGCGGCTGCTCCGTGCCGATCTCCACCACCGTGACGCCGAGCCTGCCCTCCTCGGCGACGAGCCGGGTGTCCCCGAGGGTGTGCCCGCCGTCCACGATCACGACGACCTGCGGCAGGTCGAGCCGGGCGTCCGGCCGCCGGGTGAACGCGGGCCGGTCGCCGAGGTCGGGGCCGAGCAGGTCGGCGAGCCTGCCGGAGTCGGCGTCGACGAGCCGTCGCGGACCGGCGGCGTCGGCGGCGGTGGAGGCGACGTGCGGCAGCCACTTCGCCCATTCCCAGTCGTGCAGCCGGTCGTCCTTGACGCACAGCGCGATCCGCAGGTCGCCGGGTGAGTGGAAGGTCGCGAGCTGGGTCAGCAGCGCCCGCGCGGTGCCGAGCGTGTCCGGGCGGCGGCCGGACAGCGTGACCTGCGCGAATGACCGCAGCGAGACCGCGACCGGGAGTCCGTCGACCGTCGAGTAGGTGCGGATGAAGTGCTTGAGGTTCGTCGAGCACACCGGGTCGAGGTCTTCGAGCGGCACGGTCTGTGGCGCCTTCAACGGCGTCGCGAGCCGCTGCGGCCCCGTCCCGACGCGCACCTGCCCGAACTGCGAATCCGACCGGCGGCGATCCCACAGCCTGCCCGTTTCGATGTACGCCCAGAGATCGGCCGGATCGGGCTGCAACGCCGTCATGGCCGCGCGCTGGTTGTCCGCGATGTCGCGGACCTGGCCGCGCAGACCGGTCAGATACCGCTGGTAGTCCCGGCGTTCCTCGTTGATCTGCGCCTTCTTCGCCGCGCCGCCGCGCCCGAGCGACATCACGACCATGCCCGCCATCGCGGTGAGGAACAGCGCGCCGAAGATGTAGGTCATCACGCCGCCGTCGCGTCCGATGTAGACGAACGACATGGCACCCATGCCGAGCATCATCGGCATGAACATCAGCAGCTGCATGGCTCCGCCGCCACCGCCCTTCGGCAGCATCGGCGGGGATTGCAGGACGATTTCACCGGGCTGCTCGCCCAGGGCCGGCAGGCGGTCGCGAGTGGCGCTCATCAGGGTCTTTCTGGCCGCTTGTGGGTAATCCTGCCGATCATTCTGGCCACTCGTGCCGCCCTCGCGGTGGGTACTTTTGCCGTCCGCTCGCGTCTCGTGACGAACTTACGCTGCTGGCACAGGCGCAGACGTGGGGGAACGAGAGAAGGAGAACCATGGTCGGCACGGGCGAGTACCGGGCGGAGCCCGAGGCCATGCGCTCGGCGGTCGGGAACCTGGGCGGCATCATCATGCAGGGCATCAACGTCGTCGCCGATCTCGAGCGCACGGTACTGCAGCCGACGTCGTTCGCCACGTTCGGCAGCGCGGTGGCGGCGGCCAACACGGCCATGCAGAGCCAGCAGGTGGTCGCCGTCCGCACCCTCCTGCAACTGCTGCAGCAGATCAACGGCTTCATCAAGAGCAGCGCCGACGCCTACCAGGCCGCCGACGAGGCGGTCGCGGGCGGGTATGGCGGCCGTCCGGCGGGCGGGGCCGGGTCGGGGTCGTCGATCTGGGGGAATTCGCACGCGTCCGAACTGGCGACGCTGGCCATCAACGACAGCGCCGGCGCGAACGGTGAGCCGTCCTCGGTCGGCAACGTTTTGCGCTACCTGGGGGACGCGCGGCTCGGGCAGCTCGGCGACCACCCGATCACCGACGCGCGGTTCCAGGGTGTCTCGGATTTCAACGACTGGCTGGCCGGTGACGCCGACAACCAGGCGCGGGTCGGGGTCATCGAGGTCTACGCGGGTACGGCCCGCAACTTCGGCGACGTCCCCGGTGGGGTGCACAGCGGCGACGTCGTCGTGGTCGAACCGCTCCTGTTCTCCGACAGCAAGCCGATCATCGCCATCGCCGGAG
Organism: Amycolatopsis sp. NPDC039088; assembly: GCF_055598845.1. Classification (NCBI taxonomy): domain Bacteria; kingdom Bacillati; phylum Actinomycetota; class Actinomycetes; order Pseudonocardiales; family Pseudonocardiaceae; genus Amycolatopsis; species Amycolatopsis sp. NPDC039088. The sequence continues at coordinate 82,613 of NZ_JBVKAE010000030.1, forward strand.
AAGGCGGGCTGCTCTACAACCACGGAATCGTCGAAGCGGACATCAACGGCCTGGCGAAGGTCAGCGTGTACCGCCCGGCGTCCGTCTGACTTCCGGCCTGAGGAGCGAGGTTCCATGCTGACTTACCCGAATTCCAGCGCGATGGACGCCACGGCGTCCTCGGGCGGGCCGATCACCATCCTGCCGCAGATCCTCACCGGGCAGCCGGAGCAGATCGCGAAGCACGTGCTCGAGGTGCTCAAGAAGGCCAACGAGTTCCTCACCATGTACAACGAGGTGACGAAGGCCGCCGAGCAGCTGGGCAAGGTCTGGTCCGGTGGCGCGTCCGACTCGGCGCTGAAGAAGATCACCGACTCCCTGAACTCGCTCAACAAGATCATCCAGGTCGTGCAGAGGGGCGCCGAGCTGCTCGGTGTCGCCGGGACGCTGGTCAAGACCGCCCAGACAGCCTACAAAGCGGTGGTCTCGGCGGTGAACCCGACGGTCGCGGGCCTGATGTCGAATCCGTGGACCTACGGCGCCGCGGTCGCGCTTTCCACCGCCACCAGTGCCTCGTTGCGCGCGTTCATCACCGCGATCGGCGCGCTGCTGAAGGCGCTCGGTGTCGTCGACCTCGCCAACCAGATCACCCAGATCGCCACCATCATCGGCGAAGTCCAGAAACTGTTCGGGCACAACGACTCCGGCAATCCCTCCGCCGGCAACGCGGCCGTCTCCGGCACGCCGGTCAGCAGCCCGCAGGCGCCGGGTTCGGTCGCCAGCGGCGCGGGGCAGGCCGCGATCGGCGGCACCGGCGGCGGCGCGGGCGGCGCTTCCGGCGGTGGTTCGACGCCGGGTGAGACGCCCCCGTTCACCCAGTACCGGCCACCGGCGCTGGGTGGCAACGGCTCCCAGGGCAACTGGCCAGGGGGCGCCGACGCGTGGATCCCGGTGGACAGACCCTCTGGCGGCGGTGCGGGTTCCGGTTCGACCGGCGGATCGCTGCCGGGCGCGGGCAACGGCAACCAGGTCACCATCACCACCGACCTGAGCACCGGGAAGTCCACCGTGCAGGCGCCGGGCGGGCAGGACATCGATATCGACATCGACATGAACTACGGCGGCAAGCACTTCGAGCAGCACATCGACATCGATGCGGGAGCTGACTCACCGGCGAAGGGCAGGTAGCCGTGTGGGGGAGCGGTGTGGTCGACGCGTCGGGCGTCGTCGGTTCGATCCTGTCGAATTATCGGCGCCTCGTGGTCGAGTACCAGCAGCGGGTCACCGGTGACCCTTCGGCGCTGAACGCGTCGGCGCGGCGTTGCGGCGAGCGGGCCTCGACGGTTTCGGGCCGGGCGGACGAGATCGGCAAGGCGGCCAAGGCGCTGAACGCGTCCTGGGAGGGTGACGCCTACCTCGCGTTCGCCACCTCGGCGGCGAAACTGAGCCAGGAACTCGCCGAACTCGGCGCCAAACTGAGCGACCAGTCGAGCAGGCTCCGCGCGGGCGCGCAAGCGCTGCAGGGCGCACGGTCCTGTGTGGACTCGATCCTCGCGCAGTTCGACCAGTACGCCGCCCAGCTCACCAGTCAGGCGCGGACGGCGAACGCGGGCGCGGTCAACGCGTTCATCTCCGCCGCCCGGCAGCTCGGCGAACGCGCCGCACAGGCGGCACAGGAGATCGCCGACGAGCTGAGCGACGAACTCGCGCGGCTGTTCCCGCCGGAAGGTGTCGGCCGGATCGAGCACGAACTCGGCAAATGGGGCCGCGGCCCGCTGTATTGGCTCAACGGCGAAACCCTCGACGGGCGCAAACGGCCGCGGTCGCATCCGTCCTGGTTCGGCAACTCCGGCTGGAAGAAGCTCACCTGGGACGGTCTCGAAGGTACGCGCGCCCCGCGCGCCGCCGACACCCCGTTCGGCAGGCCGAAGCCGGAAGGCCTGCGGGACAAGGCCTGGAACAGCACCGAGATCACCTATCTCAAGTGGAAGCAGGAGCAGGACGGTCTCTCCCCGGGCTGGGACGCCAAGGTCTCCTCGCAGGGCTGGGACGTCAAGGCTTCCGGGCACGCCGAACTGGCGGCGTTCAAGGAAGAACTCGAAGGCAAGAAGGAATGGGGCGTCGCCTCGGGCAGCGCCAAGGGAACCGCGTTCGTCGGCGGTGAGGTCAACGGTTCGGTCCAGGCGGGCGCGCACGGTGTCGGCTTGCACGCCAACGCTTTCGTCGGCGGCAAGCTCGAAGGCGAACTCGCCGCCGATGTGGCCGGAGTCGGTGTCGGCGCGAGCGGCACCCTCCAATATGGACTCGGCGCGCAGCTCGACGGCCAGGCCGTCTACGACGCCGGGCATGTCAAGGTCAACTTCAAGGCGGGTGTCGCGCTCGGCCTCGGCGCCGGGATCGGCGCGAAGATCGACATCGACCTGCCGAAGATCGCGGACACCGTGGGCGAGTACGGCGGCGCGGCCGTCGACGCGGTCAGCGGTGCCGCGGGCCAGGCGGCGGACGCCGTCGGCGAGGCGTGGGACGACGCTGTCTCCTACGTGGGCACGTGGTGACCGGGATGAGCGAAACCATGCCGCAGGACCGGGTTTCCCTCCCGCTCGGTTTCGACATCCCCGAAGGCTGGGCGCCGGTCGAGCCCGCGTCGGTCGGCGCCGAGGGCGCGGTCTTCGTGGCCGTGCACTCCGCACCGGACGGGGAGTTCACCCCGAACATCACCCTGAGCGTCGGGCAGCGGCCCGACCAGACGGGGGTCACCGACATCGCCGACGAGGCCGTCGAACGCCTCGGCCGGACCATGGCCGCGCTCGAAGTGCTGCGGCGCAAGGTGATCGGCGCTCCGGACGCTCCCGGCGTGACGCAGGTACTGCGCGTCCGCACCGGCGAGGGACAGGAACTCGTGCAGACCCAGGTCCTGCTGACCGTGCCCGGCACGACCCCGGCCGACCGGCTGATCCTCGAGATCGCCTGTACCGCACCGCCCGAGACGGCACGCCGGCTCGGCGACGACTTCCGCCGGTTCGTGGGCAGTGTCCACGTCCGGCGGGATTTCCCCGCAGACGAAGGAGAAGACTCGTGACCACCGACCCCTACGCCATGCCGGACATGGACGAGTTGCTGGACCAGGTCCGCAAGCAGACCGAACAGGTGCAGCGCATCCAGCGTTCGGTCGAGGCGATGGAGGTCAAGGCGCACTCGCGGCAGAACGAGGTCACCGTCGTGCTGCGCGGTGACGGCCGGTTCACCTCGATCGACATCGACCCGCGCGCGTTGCGCCAGTACGACGCGCGCAACCTTTCGGAGATCGTGCTGGAGGCGGTCAACAACGGGCTGCAGAAACTGGCCGAGGCCAGCAGCGCCAAATTCGCCCCGGTCATCGAGTCCGCCAAGTCGATCGAAGCATGACCGCCGCGATCGCGGGCTCCACCCGGCGCGTCACGGTGGTGACACCGCGGGCGCGCGTCGATGTGGCGCTGCCGCAGCAGAGCACGTTCGCCGAACTGGTACCGCAGCTCGTCCGGCTCGCGGGTGCTTCGGGGCAGGCGTCGGCCGAGCATCCGGGCTGGGTGCTGTCGCGGCTCGGCGGCGCCCCGCTGGCACTCGGGCTCACGGTCGCCGCGGCGCAGGTGCGTGACGGTGAAGTGCTGCACCTGACCCCGCGGGAACGCCCGCGGGGTCCGCTGCTGTTCGACGACGTCGTCGACTCGATCGCCAGCGTCGCCGAGTCGGGCACCGGCCGTTGGGGGCCGTCGGTGGCGCGTAAGGCGGGCATCGTCGCGTCGGTGGTACTGCTGCTCGCCGGTGGCCTGCTCGTGCAGGCGGCCGCGTCCGGCAGTGTGCTGGCACCGATCGGGACCGGGTTGCTCGCCCTGGTCCTCGTGCTCGGCGGTGGCGCACTGAGCCGCGCGTACGGTGACGCGGAGGCCGGTGCCGCCGGCGCGCTCGCCGGGGTCGGCGCCGCGCTGCTGGCCGGGATGTCGATCCTGCCGCCGCATCCACTGTTCTCGCTGTCTGCCGGGCCGCTGGCCGCCGGACTCGCCGTGGTGACCGTGTACGGCGTGATCGCGGCCGTTTCGGTGGCGGACCGGCTGCCGTGGTTCGTCGCGGTGACGGTTTCCGCCGGGCTCGGCGCGATCACCACCGCCATCACCCTCCTGGCCGACGTCCGCGCGGTTTCGGCGGCCGCGGTCGTCGCCGTCGTGGCGACGGCGCTGGCCGCGGTGGCGCCGATGCTGGCGCTGCGGCTCGGCAGGCTGCCGTTGCCCCGGGTTCCTGACGACATGGACGCCTTCCGCGCCGACGAGAACCCCTCGCTCGGCGAGGACATGCTCGGTGGGACGACCTACGCGCAGGCGTTGCTGACCGGGCTGCTCGTCGCGCTCGGACTTGTCGTGGTCTCGGCTTCGGTGGTTCTGTCGTCTTCCGGCGGCGCTTGGGAAGCGGGCCTGTGCGCGCTGCTGGGGCTGGCGCTGATGTTGCGCTCGCGCGCGTTCGCCGGCCGCTCGCAGCGGGTCGTGCTCATCGGGTTCGGCGCGGCGGCCCTGGCGGCCGCCGGTTTCTGGCTCGCCGCCGGCGGGCCGCGTTCGTTCGTGTTCGGCGCGGGCTGCGCCGTCGTCGTCGCGGCGGGCGTCTGCCTCACCTACGCGACCCGCGTCGCGAAGGGACGCCGTTCTCCTTACTGGGCAAGGACTCTCGACATCATCGAGTTCCTGGTGCTGCTCTCGCTGATCCCGTTCGTCGGCATGATCGCCGGGGTCTACGAAGCCGTGCGCGGCTGACGGCCCCTCGTCCCCTCTATGCGTTTAGTCCTCTGAACGCGGTACTTGCGACGCGCAACTACCGCGTTCAGAGGACGAAACGCGGTGGTTTTACGTCCGTGGAGGGCTCCTTCCCTACCCTCAGAGAGGAAAGGTGCCCTCCACGAACCGTCCCCTCAGTCCTCCAGCGCCAGCGGCAGGGTCCGCCGGACCGCCGCCGCGTGCCGTCCGTGCAGCGGGGTCACCGCGATCCCGCTCGGCCGCATCGGCTCCGCTCCCGGCCGTCCGCCGACCCGGATGGTCACCTCGGACGTCTCGCGCCCGCCAGGAGAACGGCGCAGCGTGTACGAAGTCGCGGTGAACGCCGAGCCGGGTACGTGAAGATCCAGTGTGCGCGCGAGATCCCGCTCCGACCGCGGCCGGTAGCAGACCTGCGAAGCGCCGCCCCAGTCCCAGGACCGCCAGCCGTGCACCGGCGCGTCCTGGCCGCTGCCGAGCGCCACGCGCAGTTCGCGCGCCACCTCGCCGGCTTCGAGCACGGTGCTCTCGAATCCGGCCTCCGCCAACGAACCCATCAGCGCCAGCGCCGCGCAGGCGGTGCTCCGCAGCGCGCCGAGTTCGCCACCGCCGCGGGCGAGCGCCGCGATCGGCGCGTCCTCGGGCCGGTACCGGACGGCGAGCCAGCGGACCCGGAGCACCGATTGTCCATTGGGGACGGTCCAGGTCAGCAGTTGCGCGCTGGACAACGGGATCCCGGTGCCCGCGTAAGCCTCGCGCAGAATGCCGACCAGCGCGTCCGGCCCGGGCGACATCGCGCCGGGAGTGAGCCGCACGATGGCACTCCAGCCGTCGCCGACCTCGGCGACGCCGAACCGGTTGCCCGCGCGGTCGACGTGCTGACGCACCCGGACGGGACCGGCGAGCCGGTGCAGCGGATCGGGAACCTCGCTCTTGTCACGACGCTTCAGCCGGTAACCGGCCCAGGTGAGCAGCCAGCCGGCGGCGTGGCGTCCGGCGAAGCGGACCGACGTCGTCAGCACGAGGATGCCTGCCGCGACAGCGATGCCGATCCGCGCGGGTTGCGCGATCCCGTCGACGGTGAAGGCCAGCAGGACGGCGATCCCGGCGATCTCCCAGAGCGCCGCCTGCAGCGGACGGATCGGCAGCAGCCAGGGCAGCGGTGCCGTGCCCGCGGTGCGGCGAGCGGGCGCCTCTTCCGGGGCCGAGCGGGCCGGGGCTTCAACCGACAAGGACTTCCCCTCCTCCGTGCACGCGCCCCGACGGTAGTGCCCGCTCGCGCGCGGGAGGGCGTAAAAATTACCCTCACCGCGAATCGCGGTCGGAACCTAACGTGAACACCCTCGATCGGGGCGGGTACGAACGGCGGGGGACGGGAGCGTGTGGACGCAGCGGGACCAGATCCAGGCCTACCAATTCCTCCGCAGGAGACTGGTTTCGGCATTGGTCTCGGCGGACGCCAACCATCCCGTCGCCCCGAGCCGCAGACTGGTCATCGGGACGTTGTGCGGCCTCGGCGTCGCCCTGCTGATCACCGCCGTGTTCGGCGTGATCGGCCTGCTGAACCCTTCCGGCGGTAAGGACTGGCTGGCTGGCGGCAAGGTGATCGTCGAGGAGGAAACCGGCGCGCGGTACATCCTCGGGCAGGACGGCGCGCTGCATCCGGTGCTCAATTACGCCTCCGCGCGGCTGATGGCGGGCGGCAACGGCGAGGCGACCGTGACCGTCCCTTCGGAAAAGCTCGCGAAGGTGCCGCGCGGCGCGCAGATCGGCATCCCCGGTGCCCCCGACTCGCTGCCCGCGGCCGCCGCGCTGGTGAACACGCCGTGGACGAGCTGTTCACGCACGACGCAGGACGCGCCCGCGTCGGCCGAACCGGCGACGACGGTGCTCCTCGGCGCTCCCGCCGCCGGAATCGACCTTCCGAGGGACCAGGCCGTCGTGGTCCGCGTCCCCGAGGGGGAGCGCTATCTCGTGACGGCGGGCCGCCGCTACAAGCTCACCCCGGAGGCCGCCGCGACGTTGCAGTTCGACACCTATCCGCCGATCGCGGTGTCCTCCCGGTGGATCGGCACCGTCGCCGCCGGACGCGATCTGGCCTACCGCGCGGTCGAGGACGCCGGGCGGACCGGTCCCCGGGTCGGTGACACCGCGACGAAGGTCGGTTCGGTGCTCGGCGTGATCGACGCGATGGCGTCACCGGGCGACGCGACTTCGTACTACCTCGTCCACGCCGACGGTCTCGAACCGATCGGCCAGACCGAGGCGAGCCTGCTGATCAACACACCGCGGAACGCGGACGCCTACACCGGCGTCCCGGCGCCCGTCGCGGTGCGCGCGGCCGACGTCGCCGCGGTGCCGAAGGTCGGCACGGCGAGGGCGGGCGGGGCCGATCCCGCGGAGTATCCGGACCGGATCCCGCGAAAAGCGCCCGTTACCGGACAGTCCGTGACGTTATGCGCGCAGGGTTCTCGAATCGTTATCTCCGCACAGGTCCCGTTGCCGCAAGGTGCGAAGGCGATCTCGGTGACGGCGCGCACGGACGCGTTGGTCGCCGACGAGGTTTTCGTGCCTCCCTCGGGAGGTGCGGTGGTGACGGAATCCGGTTCCGGCACGGTGTACGTCGTGACCGACACAGGGTCGAAGTACCCGGTGGCGAGTGCCGAGGCACTCGCTTCGCTCGGTTACGGCCAAGCCGAACGGCAACCGGTTCCGAATGGGTTGCTGGCATTGGTGCCGAGGGGGCCCGCGCTGGATCCGGCGCGAGCGGGCCGCACGGTGTCGTCGGCGGGTGGGACGGGGTGAGCGGGAACGTGCAGATGACTGAAGACAGGCCGGAGACCGACCGGGTCGACGTCGCGGTGATCGAAGACCATCCGTTGTACCGGCATGCCGTGGTCCGGGTCCTCACCGAGGCGGAAGGGATCGAACTCGGCGCGGTGGTCGATTCGGTCGCCAAGTTCCACGTGCACCCGCAACCGCCCGGCAGTGTGGTGCTGCTCGATCTCGGCCTGCCGGGGATCGCCGGGGCGGCCGCCGTGCTGCAGGTGTGCGAACTGGGGCATCACGTGCTCGTGGTGTCCGCGCAGGCGGAATCCGAACAGGTGCTCGGCGCGATCGCCGCCGGTGCCAAGGGATTCCTGTCCAAGGACGTCGACGTCGACGAACTGCTGATCGCGATCAGGACGGTCGCGCAGGGCCGTGCCTACGTTTCCGCGGTGGTGGCCGGAATGATCATCAAGGACAACGCCGACCGGCCCGTGTCGGCTCCCGACGTCGCGCTCTCCGCTCGGGAGAAGCAGGTGCTGCGGCTGGTCGCCGCGGGCGAACGCGACGTCGACATCGCCCGCATCCTCGGTATCGGAGTCCGGACGGTCCGGGGTTATCTGGACCGGATCCGTGACAAACTCGGAGAGAGAAGGCGGGCCGGCCTGGTCCGCAAGGCCATCCAGCTCGGGCTCGCGTCTCCGTCGGAGGTGCCCGGCCCGTCTCGGCCGGTCGCGCCTCGCGACGACGCGGGCGGATTCGAAGGACGCCGGTGAACGCAGAAGAGCAGCAGCCGAAACGCACCACCCCGATCAACGTCGGGGTGATCGAAGATCATCCGCTGTACCGGGACGCCGTCGCACGTGTCCTCACCGAAGCGCCCGACATCGCGCTGGGCGCCGTCGCCGACTCGGTCGCGCGGTTCGCCGTCCAGCAACAGCCTCCGGGCAGTGTCGTCGTCCTCGATCTGAAGCTGCGCGGTGTCCAGGACGCCGCGGCGGTCCTCGAGGTGGGGCAGATGGGGCACAAGGTGCTCGTGGTGTCCGCGCACGCCGAACAGCCCGAAGTCCTGGGCGCGATGCAGGCCGGGGCGAAGGGCTTCCTCTCCAAGGACGTCGACGGTGACGAACTCCTGCGCGCCATCCGCACCATCGCCGACGACAACGCGTACGTGTCGCCGACGCTGGCCGGGATGATCATCCAGGACAGCGAAGACCGCCACGCCGGTCCGAAGATCGTGCTGTCCGAACGGGAGAAGCAGGTCCTGCGGCTGGTCGCGGCCGGGGAACGGGACGTCGACGTGGCGGAGATCCTGAACATCAGCGTGCGGACGGTGCGGTCCTATCTCGACCGGATCCGGGACAAGACCGGCGAACGGCGGCGGGCCGGGTTCGTGCGGGTGGCGATCCGGGAAGGCCTGCTGCGCTAGCGAGGGCCGGAGAAGTTCACCCGCAGCGTGTAGACCGAACTGGACGCGGTGATGAACAGGTCGTTCCGGCGCGGCCCGCCGAAGGTCAGGTTCGAGCACACCTCGGGGACGAGCAGCTTCCCGATCCGCGTGCCGTCGGGCGCGAAGCAGTGCAGACCGTCGTGCGCGGCGGCCCACACCCGGCCGGCGGCGTCCACGCGAACGCCGTCGAAGCCACCGGCGTCGCTGGTCGCGAAGATCGCGCCGCCGGAAAGCCGTCCGTTGTCCACTGAGAAAACCCTGATGTGACTGGGGTTCTGCCGGGTGTCGGCGATGTAGAGCAGCGACTCGTCGAGGGAGAAGGCGAGCCCGTTGGGGCGGCTGAAGTCGTCCGCGACGATGCGCACCGAGCCGTCCGCCGGGTCGGCGCGGTAGACGTGGCAGGCGCCGATCTCGCTTTCGGCCTGATGGCCCTCGTAGTCGCTGTCGATTCCGTAACTGGGGTCGGTGAACCAGATCGCGCCGTCCGAGGCCTCGACGACATCGTTGGGGCTGTTGAACTTCTTCCCCTGATACGTCTCCGCGAGCACGGTGGTGGTGCCGTCGTGCTCGGTGCGCGTCACCCGGCGGTTGCCCTGTTCGCAGCTGACGAGCCTGCCCTGACGGTCGACCGTGTGCCCGTTGTGGAATCCGGCCGGTTCGCGGAAAACGCCGACCGCGGCCGTCGTCTCGTCCCAGCGCAGCACGCGGTCGTTCGGGATGTCGCTGAAGACCAGGTACCGGCCGGCGGGGAAGTAAGCGGGGCCCTCGGTCCAGCGGCAGCCGGTGTGCAGACGTCGCATCCACTCGTCCCCGTTGACGCGGGCGAACCGTTCGTCGAGAACCTCGAAGCGTGCCTTGACCATGTCCATGAAAACCCCAGATGTCTGAATGAAATACTGCGTTCATCATGAACCGCTGAACTTGATATGGTCAACACATGGATGACGTAGATCGCATGCTGTTGACCGAACTGCAGCGGGACGCGACTCAGGCGTACGCCGCGCTCGGGAAGACGGTCGGGTTGTCCGCGGGCGCCGCGCACGAACGGGTCCGCAAACTGCGGGAGCAGGGCGTCATCCGGCGCACCACCGTCGACGTCGACCCGGCCGCGGTCGGCCGGGGGGTGATGGCGTTCGTGCTGGTCGAGGCCAACTCGTGGATGGGCGATTCGCCGACCAAGGCCGCGCTGGAGGCGCTGCCGGAGGTGGTGGAGGCGCACGTCATCGCGGGTCCGGCTTCGGTGCTGGTGAAGGTGCGCACGCCGACCACCGAGGAACTGCAGGCTTCGCTGCGCCGGCTGTACGCCATCGAAGGCGTCACCGGTACGCAGACGATCGTGGTGCTCGAATCCTTCTTCGAGCGATCAGTCGACGCTAAAGGCGACGGTTCGCCAGCGCCCCTGTCGCCGCCCGCGCCTTCCCGCTGACCGCCGGATCGATGTCGACGACCACCGTCTCCGGCCCGGCCCCCAGTTGCGCGTGGACGCGCCCGAAACCGTCGGACACCGTCGAGTAGCCGATCCCGGTCGGCGCCTTCGGGTTCACCCGGGTCCCGCTCGCGGCCGGATCGGCCTGCCCGCAGCCGAGGACCCAGCAGCCGGAGTCGAGCGCGCGGGCGCGCACCAGTACTTCCCACTGCTCGCGCTTGCCTTCGCCGGCGCCCCAGGACGTCGGCACGAGGACGATGTCGGCCCCGTCGTCGGCCAGCTTCCGGAACAGCTCGGGAAAGCGGACGTCGTAGCAGGTCGCCACACCGAACGTGACCCCGTCGACCTCGAACGTGACCGGCGCCGTCCCCGGCGCGACCGTGTCGGATTCGGCGAACCCGAACGCGTCGTACAGGTGGATCTTGTCGTAGCCGAAGTGCTGCCCGCCGCCGGTGATGAGCAGCGTGTTGCTCACGCGCCCATCGGGCGACGGCGTGAACATGCCGGCCACGATCACCACACCGTGCTCTTCGGCGATGGACGCCACAGTGGACGCCCATGGCCCGTCCAGCGGCTCCGCCAGTGGTTTCAACGGGACGCCGAAGCGCGCCATCGTCGCTTCGGGGAAGACCACGATCCGCGCGCCGTCGGCCGCCGTGGCTGCCACGCCTTCGCGAATCAGCTTCAGGTTCGTTTCGGGATCCTCGGCCGCGGTGAGCTGGCACAACGCGATCCGCGGCACGGCGGCCTCCCTCATCGTGGGATCACTGGTCACCACCCCAGTGTGCCTGCTCGGGGCGATCCGGCCACCTCGTACCCTTGAGCCATGTTGAACCGTACCGACCTGCGTGGACAGGTCCCGTCCGTTGCCGAGCTCAGGAGCACGCTTCCGCGTGCCGAGTACGACGTGGACGCGGCGCTGCATCACGTACGGCCGATCGTCGAGGCGGTCCGCGATCGCGGCGTCGAGGCGGTTCTCGAGTACAACGAGCGGTTCGACGGTGTCCGTTCCACCGGCGTCCGGGTGGCGGCGGCGGAGCTCTCCAGCGCGCTGGAGAACCTGGATCCGGCCGTCCGCGAGGCGCTGGAAGAGTCCATTGTCCGCGCCAGGAAGGTCCACGGCGATCAGCGCCGCCAGGACGTCACGACCGAGGTCGTCGACGGCGGCACCGTCACCGAGCGCTGGATCCCGGTGGAGCGGGTCGGGCTGTACGCGCCGGGCGGGCTCGCGGTCTACCCCTCGACCGTGGTGATGAACGTCGTCCCGGCGCAGATCGCCGATGTCGGCACGCTGGTGCTGTGCTCGCCGCCGCAGGCCGCGTTCGGCGGTCTCCCGCACCCGACGATCCTCGCGGCCGCGGAGCTGCTGGGTGTCGACGAGGTGTGGGCCGTCGGCGGGGCGCAGGCCGTCGCGCTGCTGGCCTACGGCGGTACCGACACCGACGGCACGACGCTGGAGCCGGTCGACACCGTCACCGGACCCGGCAACATCTACCTCACCGCGGCCAAGCGGCTGCTGCGCGGGATCATCGGCATCGACTCCGAGGCGGGGCCGACCGAGATCGCGATCCTCGCCGACGAGACCGCCGATCCGGTGCACGTCGCCGCCGACCTGATCAGCCAGGCCGAGCACGACCCGCTCGCCGCGAGCGTGCTGGTCACCACGTCCGAGGAACTCGCGGACGCGGTCGACAAGGAACTGACCGGGCGCGTCGCCGCGACCAAACACGCCGAGCGGGTGACGGAGGCGTTGAGCGGCAAGCAGTCCGGCATCATCCTGGTGTCCACTATGGACGACGGTATCCGCGTCGTGGACGCCTACGCGGCCGAGCACCTGGAGATCCAGACCGCGAACGCGCGGGAGGTCGCCGCCCGCGTGCGTAACGCCGGCGCGATCTTCGTCGGTGCCTACGCGCCGGTCTCGCTCGGCGACTACTGCGCCGGGTCGAACCACGTCCTGCCCACCGGCGGGTTCGCGCGGCACTCGTCCGGGCTTTCGGTGCAGAGCTTCCTCAAGGGTGTGCACGTCGTCGACTACAGCCAGGACGCGCTGCGTGAGATCGCCGGCCGCGTCGTCGCGCTGGCCAACGCCGAGGACCTGCCCGCGCACGGCGAGGCCATCACGGCGCGGTTCGAGGGAGAGCGGGCATGACCATCGGCGAGGAGATCACGCTCGACTCGCTCCCGTTGCGGGAGGACCTGCGGGGCAAGACCCCGTACGGCGCGCCGCAGCTGGACGTGCCGATCCGGCTCAACACCAACGAAAACCCGTACCCGCCGCCGGACGCGCTGGTGGCCGACGTCGCCGAGGCCGTCCGCGCCGAGGCCGCTTCACTGCACCGCTACCCCGATCGCGACGCCGTCGCGCTGCGGCAGGATCTCGCGGATTACCTCGCGGTCTCCACCCGCGTGCTGCTGTCGGAGTCGAACGTGTGGGCCGCCAACGGGTCCAACGAGATCCTGCAGCAGATCCTGCAGGCCTTCGGCGGCCCCGGCCGCTCGGCGCTGGGCTTCGAGCCGTCGTACTCGATGCACCCGATCATCTCGGCGGGCACCCGCACCGACTGGCTGCCGGTGCCGCGCCGCGACGATTTCACCCTCGACACCGAGAAGGCGGCCGCGCTGGTGCGCGAACGCCGCCCGGACATCGTCTTCGTGACCAGCCCGAACAACCCGACGGGCGGATCGATCCCGTTCGGCGAGCTGCGCGGGCTGCTCGAAGCGGCGCCCGGCATCGTCGTGGTCGACGAGGCGTACGCGGAGTTCTCGTCGCAGCCGAGCGCCGTCGAGCTGATCGAGGAGTACCCGGCGAAGCTGATCGTGTCGCGCACCATGAGCAAGGCGTTCGCCTTCGCGGGCGGACGGCTCGGCTATCTCGCGGCCGCACCCGCGATCGTCGACGCCTTGCAGCTGGTGCGCCTGCCGTATCACCTTTCGAAGCTCACGCAGGCCGCGGCTCGCGCGGCGCTGCGGCACGCGGACGCCACCCTCGCCTCGGTCGCCAAACTCGCGGCCGAACGCGACCGCGTGGTGGAATCGTTGCTGGGCTTGGGATTCACGCCGGTCCCGAGCGACGCGAACTTCGTCCTCTTCGGACGCTTCGCGGACGCGCCCGCGACGTGGAAGTCCTATTTGGACAACGGTGTGCTGATCAGGGACGTCGGCATCGAAGGGCATCTGCGGGTGACCATCGGGACGCCGGAAGAGAACGACGCCTTTCTCGAGGCCAGCAAGGAGGTGCCGCGATGAGTCGCGTCGGCAAGGTGGATCGCACCACCAAGGAATCGTCCATTTCGGTCCAGCTGGACCTGGACGGCACGGGGCAGGTGGAGATCGACACCGGTGTCCCGTTCTACGACCACATGCTCACCGCGTTCGGGGTGCACGGCTCGCTCGACCTGAAGGTGCAGGCGACCGGTGACGTGCACATCGACGCGCACCACACCGTCGAGGACACCGCGATCGTGCTCGGCCAGGCGCTGCGGCAGGCGCTCGGCGACAAGAGCGGCATCCGCCGGTTCGGCGACGCCTGGATCCCGATGGACGAAACCCTCGCGCACGCCGCGATCGACGTCTCCGGGCGCCCGTACTGCGTTCACCTCGGCGAGCCGGAGCAGTTCAACAGCTTCACCATCGGCGGGAACTACCCGTTCGTGCTGACGCGGCACGTGTTCGACTCGCTGTCGTTCCACGCCCAGATCGCGTTGCACGTGCGTGTCCTGCACGGCCGGGATCCGCACCACATCGCCGAAGCCGAGTACAAGGCCGTCGCGCGCGCCCTGCGTGCCGCCACCGAGCCGGACCCGCGGGCGGGCGGCATTCCCTCCACGAAGGGCGTCCTCTAAGCACGCGTTTAGTCCTCTAAGTGCGGTTCTTGTGTGTGCAACTACCGCATTGAGAGGACGAAAACGCGGCGGTACCCGGGGGCCGGGCGTGGGCGGCCGTGTGGCAGGGTGGCCGACGTGAGTAACTCGACCATCGCCGTGCTGCTGCTCGCGCTCGGCGGCTTCCTGATCGGCGGCGTCTACGCGACCTGGAAGAGCGTCAAGTTCCTGGCCGTGATCCTGGGCATCGGCGCGCTGCTGGCGATCGGCGGCGCCATCGCCTGGCTGGCCTAGGGCCGCCGACCGGTAAATCGCGTGCGCGCCGGATCGACGGCGAGCATGCTTTCCGGCATGTCCACGAACCCGCGCTCGGTCGCCGAGGTCGTCCGGCTCCAGCGAGCGGGGCGCCGCGTCAAGTTCCTGTTCTTCTGGGGCCACCGGCCTCGGCGTGACGGCACGATCGGTCCGGAGTGCTTCAGCCAGTGGTGGCCTGCCAGGTTCACCGCGGACGGTGAAACCTTCCCGACGGCCGAGCACTACATGATGTGGCGCAAGGCTGTCCTCTTCGACGACGTCGAGAGCGCCGCACGAATCCTGAAGGCCCGGCATCCGCGCGAAGCGAAGGCGCTGGGGCGTGAGGTACGCGGATTCGACCAGTCGGTGTGGGAGGCCGAACGCTATCGCATCGTTCTCGCCGCATCGATCGCCAAATTCGACCAGAACCCGGCGCTTCGTGAGTTCTTGCTCGGTACCGCCAACCGCGTCCTCGTCGAAGCCAGCCCGCTCGACGCGATTTGGGGGATCGGTCTCGCCGCCGACCATCCACGGGCCGGGAACGCAGAGCACTGGCGCGGCCTGAACCTGCTCGGCTTCGCCCTCTGCGACGCCAGGACGACGCTCGCACCCGAGACGGCCCCGTCTCCTGCCCTTTAGTACACCGCTCCGCCACCCCGCCGCTGTCAGGATCCGGGCACGGATCCGCGGCGGAGGGGTGCAGGATGATCTCGGAGCAGGTGGTTTCACGCTACGACCCGGGTTTCGACGTCGTCGGCGCACAGCTGGGCCTCGGCCGTGACGGGCAGGCCTACCTCGTCTACGCGGGCCGCGTGCTGAGGACGGGGCTCGACGGTTCGTCGCCGTACGCCGGGGAGGTGGGGTATTCCGCGCTCGCCGTCACGGCGAACGCGGCCGGGACGATCGCGACGGCGGAGGCGCATTTTCCGCACCGGGTCGCGTTCTGGGACGCGGAGTTCGGCGCCCTCGGCCATATCGACGACTTCACCACCAACGACGAGCAGGGCTGGAACGCGCCGTCCGCGGTCGAGGCGGGGGAGTCGGGCGACTTCTACGCGATCGACCAGTACGAGAACCGCGCTCTCCGGCTGAACCCAGGTGGTGTGGTCGCGGTGTACGACCTGCCACCGCTGGGTGCGACGGTGAAGCACGGCCTCGCGGGTATGCGCGTCTGGGAGCGCCTCTCCCGGCTGTACACGTCTTGGCCGTCCGGCGTCTTCGTCACCGGCTTCGACGGTACGCAGCTGTGGAACGTTCCCGTCCGGGCGGCAGGCCCGCACCTCGGCGGGTTCGACCTCGCCGACGACGGCAAGCTCTACGTCCTCGCCTCCGGGAACGAGGTCCGGATCTTCGGCGAGAACGGCGGCCCGGCCGGAACGCTCACCCTGCAGCTGCCCGACACCCGGTACCCCGTGTCGAATCTTCGCGTCCGCGGAGGTGAGATCTTCCTGAAACGTGCCGATCCCACGACGTTGTTCGAGGTGTACGACCGCACGACCGGCAAGCAGCTCCGGCGGGTCGCCGCCGACGTCGAACGGCTGACGGTCGGTTTCGCGGAACCCGTCTGGACTGCGGGGAAACCTGTCCCGCTGAGCATCACCCACGACAGCGGACGCTGGAAGGCGGCGCCGCGGTTCCGGGTCTGGACTCGTCCGCTCGGTGTCCCGGAGTTCACCGAACTCCGGGTCGACGGCGGCGCCGTGACCCCGCCCGCCGCCGCTCGCGGTCTCTATCAGCTGCGGGTCTCGCCCGATGTGGCCGGCAGGTACTCGGAGTGCACAGTGGACACGGTGGTCGAGGTCCGTGCTCCCGGCTCGACCGGAACGGTATCCGTGATGACCCCGCTCAACCGGTTCTACTACGGCTGTGGCGAACCGGTCCCGGTCACCGTGCTCGCGCGGGCGAAGCCCGGCACGCCGCTCCCCACGACCGTCAAGCTCCGGATTCTGCGGGCGGGCAAGGAAATCGGCTTCCGTGACGTCACGCTCACGAACGGCGAGGGGGAGGTGAGTCTCGACGGTACCTGGGAGCCGGACCGCTACACGCTCGACGCGGACGTCCCCGGTTTCACCGTCGCGCCCCAGTATCTCGAGATCGGCCCCGGGCTCACCGACCGGCCGGACTTCCACATCGTCCAGCACGGCGACTATGCCCAGAGTTTCCCGGAAGACCCTCGCGGGAAGGCGCAGATCCCGCGCTTCGCCGATGTCCCGGAGATCACCGCCGCGCATCTGGACCGGGCGGGGAAACTCGGCTTCAACCTGTTCGTCGACCGCGTCGGGCACGGTCCGGAAGGCCGGTTCCAGAGGATTCCCGCCGACGTCGAAACGGTCGCCAGGCTGGTGAAGGACCCCGAGGCCGTGTCGCCGGAGAAGGCCCATTTCGAGGACTGGAGCCGCCGCGCCATCGCCGGCTACGGGGCGCGGTCCATGGAGGAACAGGGAATCCTGCTCTACATGGACGCCGGGTTGCCGCTCGGTAAGCCGTACGACACCCGCAGCCCGGAGAAAATGGTGGCGGATCTCAAGACCGTCACCGGCTTGCTGGCCGCGTATCCGGCTTTCCGCGGCTGGAGCTGGGCGGCCAACTGGTGGCTGACGAAGCTCGGCGCGGACGCGGCCGCCGACGAGGCAGAGAAGGCCCAGTACCTCGCCGCGTGGAAGGTGGCGGACGAGACCGGGAAGTGGTCGCCGGTGCTCGACACGGTGTCGGATCGCGCGTTCGCCCACAAGGTCGACGCCGAGAAACTGTTCCGCGCCGCGATGGACTCCGTGGTCCCCGGCCGGATCAGCGCGATGACCGCGCCGTACCGGGCGGTGCAGAGCCCGCCGCAGATCCTGTTCGAGAACGCCGACGAGGTCGACCTGCAGTACCAGTCCGAGCAGATCCAGCCGCCGCAGGTCACCGGGCACGCGGTCGACTTCTACCGGCGCCCGGGAAAGCCGGTGTGGGGCCACCCCGAACTGTTCAACGACGACGGTACCGGCGGCATGTTCCTGCCGACCCTGCTGCAGCAGGTGATGCGCGGCGCCAAGGGGACCGGCACGGTCGGCGACGCCGGACGTCAGCATGTGGGCCCGACCGCCGCCGACCCCCGGACCGGTGGGACCGGCACCCGGCTCGGCGGCCCGAGGGCCGGTGGCGCCGGCAAGACCTCCGTCCTGCGGGCGGCGTTCGGCCTCGCCGCCGAAGTGGGGCCCGCGATCGCCAAGGCGCGCAGTGGTGACCGCGTCGCGATCGTGGTCTCCACCCGCATGCAGCGGGCCGAGGGCAGGGAAGGCGGCATCAGCGGCTGGAACGGGAAGATCGGCGGCAAGTACTTCGACGCCCTTTACGAGGCCTACAACGCCTGCCTGTACGCGCACCGGCCCGCGTCGTTCGTGTTCACCGAGGACGTCAGCGCCGAGGTGCTGAGCGGGTACGACGCGGTGTTGCTGGTCGGACAGCGGATGGAGTTGGATCCGCCGCTGGCCGCGGCCTTGCGGGACAGCGGGGTGCCGGTCTACTTCGACGACACCTGCCGCCCGGAACTGGTCGTCGGGTTCACGCCACTGGGCGTCGGATTCGACAAGGTCGGCCAGGACCCCCTGGCGTACAACGACGACTCGGCATACCCGCGTTTCCGGCGTTATTTCCTGGAGCACGCCGAAACCGTGCGCAAGGCGCTGGCGGACGTCCGGCCGGTCGCCCGCTGCGACAACCCCGAGGTGCTGTTGTCCGAGTGGGTCGACGGCGACGTCCGGTACGTCTGGGCGGTCAACAACACCCTCCTCGACTGGGACCCCGGGCAGATGTGGCGGGTGGGCCTGTCGATCGGGCATCGGGTGCCCGTGATGGCCGCGTTGGACGTCGACGTGCCACTGCTGCACCGGGTCGTCGATGTCCTGACTGGCCAGGACGTCTCGCTGATCGGCGGCCGGTTCACCGCCGACCTGCGCAGCGCGCCCGCCCGGCTGTACGCGATCGTTCCCCTGCTGCACAAGGAACTCCCGAAGGTCACCCCGGACGCGTTCGGCCCGCACGTCCGCGACGTCGCGGTGTCCGCCGACGGGAAGTCGGCGATGCTCGGCTGCTTCAACTGGGATCACAACCTGTACGGGCTGGATCTCGGCACCGGGAAGACCACCTGGCGGCGGAAGATCGGGCACCACTTCGGGTTCGCGCCGTCCGTCCACAAGGGAGGCTTCTCCGCGCAGGGCTTCGACCTCGACACGGCGGAGGGACATCATCTCTACCTGCTGGACGGCACGGGGAAGCCGAGCCGCAGATTCGCCCTGTTCGGCCTGCCCAAACGCGCGACGGACTGGGCGCGCGGCGAGTGGCTCCACGACACGGGGCTGGACAATTTCGCGGTGGCCCCCGGTGGAACGTGGGTCGCGACCTCGGGTGATCTCGGCCTGGTGGTGTGGGACAGCTCGGGAAAGCAGCTGTGGACGCGGGAATGGTGGACGACAAGCCGGACACCGCACCGGCTGCTGCCGGTGGACGACACGACCCTGGTCGCGTTCGACGCCGGAAAGATCACCGGTCTGTCCACTGTGGACGGACGAGAGCTCTTCTCGGTTCAGGTGGCTCGCACGGGAGTGTTCCTCGGCGGCGCCGTCAGCGCCGACGGCAGGACCATCGTGATCTGGTCCGACACCGACGGGGGCAGGATCTTCGTGCTGCGGGGCGGCGCTCTGGTCAACACTCTCCCGATCGCCGCGGAAGAGGTGTCCGTTTCGGCCAACGGAGAGCTGATCGTGGTCACCGAAGGAGAGCGGCTCAACGCTTTCGCCGCGACCGGCGGTCTACTGTGGACGTTCACCGGCGACGATCTGATGCGCCGCCCCCGGATCTCTCCGGACGGCACCAGGATCGCCGCCGGGAGCGAACTCGGCACGCTGTACGTCCTGGATCCGGCGGGAGCGGTGCTGACGCGGCAGGATCTGCGCGCCTTGCCGGTGCCGTCGTGGCTGCCCGGCGGCGACCTGCTGGTCGCGACCTGGATGGGCACCGTCCTCCGCTACGGACCGAACCTCCGGCCGCGGTGGCGGAGCCGGATCGCCCCGGTCGAGACCGACGCGCGGTCGAAGCTGCGGGCACCCGATCCGACGCCGACCACCCGAAAAACCGGCTGGGGGAACGCTTCGGCCGAGCCACTTCCGTTGGTGCCCAACCTCATCGCGGACACGAACGCGTTCGTGACCGCGGAGTCCGTGCGGCCGAAGCAGGTACTCGAAGGTCAGTATTCCGCGGAGATCCTGCGTGACGGCAAGGCGGATCCGCCACCGGGGCCCTGGCTGCGCTGGCACGACATCGGGTTCGTCAACAGCGGCTGGCGTGACGAACTGGTGCTCAAGGTCGACACGTTCCGCACGCGGGTGCGGCTGACCGGGGTCACCTTCGCCGAGGATCCGGCGCATCCCGAGTCGTGGCTGCGTGACGTCCGGCTGCAGTGGTGGGACGGCGAGGGCGAGGTCTGGCACGACGGACCACTGCTGTTGTCCGACAAGGCCGTCCACAGCCATGTGTTCGACCGGCCGATCGAGGCCTCGCGGTTCCGTTTCGTCAGCACCGGCGGCGGAAGCTGGCCGAACGGCAACATCCGGCTCGGGGAGATGGTCTTCCACGGCGAGCAGCTGGGGAACTCGCACCGCGACGTCCTCGCGAAACGGCCGAGGGCCGTGCTCTTCGACGAGCGGGTCAAGGATCTCGACATGATGCTGTACCCGCCGACGTTCGCATTCCGTCAGGGTGACGCGTTCTCCGGCGGGACCAGCCTGGAACTGACGGCGGCGGGGGAGGCGCATCCGGCGTACCGGGCGCCGTTCGGGCACGCGGTCCCCGATTGGGACTTCAAGATCGCCGAGAACCCGGAACCGGGTCAGTACCGGTACTTCCAGTTCGCGTGGAAGGCGACCTCGCCGAGTACGACCGGGATCGGGCTGCGACTGGGCGGTCCGTGGCCGGGACTCGCCGTCTGCGCGTCCGTCGGCGATTCGAACTGGCTCGACCACACGGTGCTCGCGGAACACCGGGTGCCGGGTCCGCCGCCTGCCGACTGGACGACCGTCCGGATCGACCTCTGGGCGATCACCGGGGGCAAACCGCCGGTGATCCAGGGGCTGGGGCTGCGGTCCAACGGCGGTGGCGCGCTGTTCGACCGGTTGGTCCTCGGCCGCACCGAAGCGGACCTGTGAACTGAAGGGCGCTTTTCCCGCGGGAAATCGCGGGAAAAGCGCCCTTCTCGTTCAGCTCCGCACCAGCTCCCGCTCGTCAGGAGCGTCGAGTTGCTTCGTGAGCTTCTCGCCTTCGACGTCGACATCGGGTAGCACCCGGTCGAGCCACTTCGGCAGCCACCAGGCACCGCGTCCGAGCAGCGACATCAGTGCCGGCACAATGGTCATCCGGATCACGAACGCGTCCACCAGCACACCGAAGGCCAGCGCGAACCCGATCGACTGGATCAGCGAGGACTCCGCGAGGACGAATCCGGCGAACACGCTGATCATGATCAGCGCGGCGGCGACCACGACCCGGGAGCCGTGCCGGAAGCCGGTGACCATCGCCTGCTGCGGGTCGGCGCCGTGGACGTACTCCTCTCGCATCCGCGTCACCAGAAACACCTGGTAGTCCATCGCGAGCCCGAACAGCACACCGATCAGCAGGATCGGCAGCATGCTCATGATCGGCCCGGTCGTCTTCACCCCGAGCAGGTCGGTGAGCCAGCCCCACTGGAACACCGCGACCACGGCACCGAACGTCGCGACCACGGAGCCGAGGAAGCCCAGCGTCGCCTTCAGCGGCACCACGACCGACCGGAACACCAGCATCAGCAACAGGAACGCCAGCCCGACGATCAGCGCGAGGTACGGCAGCATCGCGTCCGCGAGCTTCTCGGAGACGTCGATGTTGGCCGCGGTCTGGCCGGTCACCGCCAGCGAAGCGCCGGTGGCCGTGCCCAGTCCCGCGTTCAGGCCGCGGATGTCGCTGACGAGGTCTTCGGTCGCGGTGCTGCTCGGACCGCTCTTCGGGATGACGGTCAGCAGGGCGAGGTCGCCGTCCCGGTTGGTCTTCGGCGGCGTGACGATCGGACGCTCGGGCAAGCCGCCGATTCCGGCGGCGGCCTGCTGGAGCGCGGCCTGCCGGTCCTTGCTGCCCGCCAGGTCGACGACGATCACCAGCGGTCCGTTGGCGCCCTCGCCGAAGCTGCGGCTGACGGTTTCGTAGGCCTTGCGCTGGGTGGTGTCCGGTGCGGCGGTGCTGTCGTTCGGCAGGCCGAGCTGCATGCTCGCGGCCGGGATGGCGACGATCGCGAGTCCGGCGACAGCGGCGATCAGTACCGGGATCCGGTGGCGGGCGACGAAACGTGCCCAGCGCTCGCCATGTGTCGTCGCGCCTTCCTTGCGGCGCAGGCGGATCTTGCCGCCCCGCAGCTTGCCGCCCGCGAAACCGAGGATGGCGGGTAGCAGGGTGAGCGCGATGACGACGGCGATGGCGACGGTGATCGCCGCGGCGACGCCCATCTCGCCGAGGAACGGGATACCGACGACGGTCAGCCCCGCCAGCGCGATGATCACGGTCAGCCCGGCGAACACCACGGCGGAGCCCGCGGTGCCGGTGGCGCGCCCGGCCGCTTCTTCCGGATCGCGGCCGACCTCGAGTTCGTGCCGGTAGCGGGAAACGATGAAGAGCGCGTAGTCGATGCCGACGGCGAGGCCGATCATCAGCGCGAGTACCGGCGTGTTCGTGTTCAGTTCCAGGAAACCGGACGCCGTCGTGATGCCCGCCATGCCGATGCCGACCCCGATCAGCGCGGTCAGCAGCGGGATCCCGGCGGCGAGCAGTGAACCGAAGGTGATGATCAGGACGACGGCGGCGACGGCGACACCGATGCCTTCGGTGGCGTTCGTGGCGGGCATCGCCTGGACGGCGTCACCGCCGAATTCCACGGTGTACCCGGCGGCCTTGGCTGGGTCCGCGGCGGCCATCAGGCCCTCGCGGTCGGCGTCGGTGAGTTCGAAGCCGGGCACGCGGTAGCTGACCTGGGCCATCGCGACGTGCTTGTCCGGCGAAATGGCCTGGGCCTGCAGCGGGTCGAGCACCCCGGCGACCTTCGGCGCGTCCTTGAGTCCGGTGACGAGGCGCGTGATCGTCGCCTGCCCGGCGGCGTCGGTGATGTCGCCGGGCGTCGAGATGACCACACGCGCGGTCGCGCCGCCTGCCGCCGCCTCGGGGAAGCGGTCCGCGAGCTGGTCGATGGCCCGCTGCGATTCGGTCCCGGGGATGGTCACCGAGTTCGAAAGCTGGCCGGACAGGGTCAGCGCGCCCGCGCCGAGGGCGACCAGGACGGCGGCCCAGACCGCCGTCACCAGTGCCCGGCGCCGGAACGAGAACCGGCCGAGGCGGTACAGGAAGCTGGCCACAAGAGTCTCCCGTTCACTCGATCAGGTCATTCCAAGCTAGCCGATCGGCTAGGGTGCAACAAGCCGATCGGCAAGTATGTGACTAGCCGCACGGCTAGTACTGGTTTGGCCGGACGGCTACGCTTGACGTAACCTCCGACGGCTGAACGAGGAGGGATCATGGACGTCGTCCAGGCGGAGGACACCCGCACGCGACTGCTGAGCACGGCGTTGCGGCTGTTCACCGAGCACGGCGTGGAAGGCACCTCGCTGCAGATGATCGCGGACGCGTTGGGGGTCACCAAGGCGGCCGTCTACTACCACTTCAAGACGAAGGCGGAGATCACCGAATCCGTCGCCGAGCCCGTGCTGCGCGAGCTGGAGGGCATCGTCGACGACGCCCGCGCCCAGCGCACCCGCGGCGCGCAGATCGACCATCTGCTGGACGGTTTCGTCGATCTCGTGGTGCGGCACCGGGCGCTGGTCGCGCTGTTCTCCAGCGACCCCGGCATCGCGCGGGCGGTCGAAAAATCCGTCCACCGCTCGGAAAGCTTCAAGAACCGGTTGCTGGAGATCCTGGTCGGCCCGGAGCCGGACGTGCTGGCGATGGTCACCGCGCAGGTGCTCCTCGCCGGTATCGCCCTCGCCGGCGGCTCGCCCGAAGTCTCCGCTCTCGACGACGAGACGCTGCGCGAAACGCTCCTCAGCGTCGGTCGCAAGCTCTACAACCGTCCCCGCCGCCGCACGTGACCGATGTGTTCAAGACAGGCGTCGCGATCCGCGCGACCCTGTCGGTATGAACATCGATCTCAAAGCAGCGGCCGACTTCATGGCCACGCGGGCCCGGCTGCTCGACCGGCGGCGGTTCGAGGTCCTCTTCCGCGACGGCGACCCGGCGGCCGCCCTCGCCGCGCTGGAGGGGTACCGCAATCCCGACGGCGGTTACGGCCACGGCCTCGAACCGGACTGCCGCTCGGTCACCAGCCAGCCCGGGGGAGCACTGCACGCCTTCGAGGTCTTCGCCGACGTCGGCCCGGTGACCAGCCCGCGGGTGGTCGAACTCTGTGACTGGCTCGACTCGATCTCCCTGCCGGACGGCGGTGTCCCGTTCGCCTTGCCGATGCCGGATCCGTTCGGCAGCGCGCCGTTCTGGGCGAGCGCGGATCCGTCGGTCTCGTCGCTCCAGATCACCGCGATCGTCGCGGTCACCGCGCACCGGGTCGCCGCGCACGATCCCGCCGTCGCCGCGCATCCCTGGCTGGCGAAGGCCACCCGCTATTGCCTCGACGAGATCGAGAAGATCGACGAAGCACCGCACGCGCTCGTGCTCGCTTTCACGATGAAACTGGTGGACGTGCTCGGCGACACCCGCCTGGTCGGGAAACTCGGCCGGTTCATCCCGGACGATGGCGTGGTCGCGGTCGACGGCGGGATCGAGGGCGAGGCCATGCGCCCGCTCGACTTCGCCCCGGAACCCGGTGGCCCGGCGCGGAAGCTCTTCGAACCCGAAGTCATCGAGGCCGATCTGCGGCGGATCGCGGGCGGGCAGCACGAAGACGGCGGCTGGCGGGTCGACTACACCAGCTATTCGCCCGCGGCCGCGCTGGAGTGGAACGGGCTGTTCACCGTGAACACGCTGGGGCTTCTTCGGGCCAACGGCCTGATCACGGCAGACGGCGGAGGAACTCCGGCGGAACCGCGGCGGTGAGCCAGACACCGTTCGCGCTCACCTGGAATTCGTGCCCCGCCTCGGCCATGCCCCGCGCGTCGACGGCGAGCAGGACCGGGACCCCGCGCCGGGCACCGACGGCCCGCGCGGTCTCCGTGGTCGCCGAAAGGTGCACGGCGTGCCGCTTCATCGGCCGGAGGCCTTCACTCAGAATCGCGTCGAGGAACCGCGACACCGTCCCGTGATAGAGGACGCCGGGTGGGATGGCGGTGGGCAATTCGAGGTCGACTTCGACGCTGTGCCCTTGGCTGGCGCGGATCCGCTGCCCGCTTTCGTCGAAGGCGAAGCGCCGTTTGTCGTTGCCCTCCACCACTTCCTCGAGCTGGGCACGGCTGAGCCGCACTCCGTGCCGCGCCAAGGCAGCCAAGAGGGTCTCGACTTCGACCCAGCCGTCGGGGGTGAGGGTGATGCCGAGGTCGCCGGGTGCGTGCCGCAGGTGCCGGGAGAGTCGTTTCGAGACTCGGATGAGGTGTTTCTTTTCCATTTCGCGTCCAGTGACGCACATCCGGTACCCGCGTGGCAACGGGAATTCGGAAACCGGGAATTCAGATGCCGCCCTCGGAAGCCGGGCGCAGTTTGCCCGCACCGGGGCCGAACCGGGACATCTGGTCGTCGGCGTTGTACAGCCCGCAGCTGCGCAGAGACAGGCAACCGCAGCCGATGCAGCCGGTCAGCCTGTCCCGCAGCCGCTGCAGCGCGTCGATCCGCGCGTCCAGTTCGTCCTGCCAGCCGCGCGAAAGCCTCGCCCAGTCCGCCTTCGTGGGGGCGTGATCCTTGGGTAAGGTGTCCAGTGCCGAGCTGATGTCGTCGAGGCTGAGCCCGACCCGTTGCGCGGCCCGGATGAAGGCGATCCGGCGCAGCACCGAACGCGGATACCGCCGCTGGTTGCCCGCCGAACGCTCCGAGCTGATCAGCCCTTTGTCCTCGTAGAAGCGCAAAGCGGTGTGGGGAACGCCGCTGCGGTCGGCGACCTGTCCGATGCTCAGGTGTTCAGCCAATCTCGTCACGTCGCCAGGCTAGCCTTGACTTCGACTTAAGTCGAGGTTGCACGCTCGACGCCATGACCACCGACACGAAAACCGGTTACGCGGATCTGCCGAGGCTGATCTCGCTGATGACCGGGGACGAGAAACACCAGGCCGCCGCCGAGTCCACTGTGGACGTCCTGTGGGTGCTCTACGACCGCGTGCTCGACATCACGCCGGAGAACTTCCACGATCCGGGCCGCGACCGCTTCCTGCTGTCCAAGGGCCACGGCCCGATGGCCTACTACGCGGTGCTGACGAAGAAGGGCTTCATCCAGGAGGACGAACTCGCCGACTGGACGTCGGCGGAATCGAGGCTCGGGCACCATCCCGATCGCGCGCGGCTGCCGGGTGCCGAGATCTCCAGCGGCTCGCTCGGTCACGGCCTCCCGCTGGCCATCGGCACCGTGTTCGGGCTGCGCGCCAAGGGATTCCGTGACGCCAAGGTCGTCACACTAATCGGCGACGCGGAACTCGACGAAGGCTCCAACTCCGAGGCCATCGCGGTGGCGGGCCGGATCGGCATGCCGCAGCTGACCGCCGTCGTCGTCGACAACTCCTCGGCCACCCACGGCTGGCCGGGCGGGATCGGACGCCGGTTCGAGGTCGAGGGCTGGGCGGTCCGCACCGTCGACGGCCGGGATCACGACGCGCTCCACGAAGCCTTCACCACCCCTCATCCGGACCGGCCGCTCGCCGTGGTCGCGACCGTCGAGCGAAAGGGCTGAACCCGTGAACATGCGTGAAACCTTCCTCGACGCCACCGCCGAGGTACTCGACACCGATCCGAACGTCGCCGTCGTCCTCGCCGACATCTCCGCCGCGCAACTCGCCTTCGCCGCGCGAAAACATCCGGACCGCGTGCTCAACGTCGGTATCCGCGAGCAGCTGATGATGAGCACCGCCGGCGGTCTCGCGCTGGCGGGGATGCGGCCGATCGTCCACACCTTCTCGTCGTTCCTCGTGGAGCGGGCGTTCGAACAGGTCAAACTGGACCTCGGCCACCAGGACGTCGGCGCCGTGCTGGTGTCTTCGGGCGCGTCCTACGACATGCCGACCGCCGGGCGGACGCATCAGGCGCCCGGGGACGTCGCCCTCATCGACACGCTGCCGGGCTGGACCGTGCACGTGCCGGGTCACCCCGAGGAAGCACGGCGCCTGCTGCTGGAGTCCATTCCCGGCGACGGGCGCGTCTACCTCCGGCTCTCCGCGCAGGAGAACGCGAAACCGCATCTGGGCGCCGGCCTGCAGACACTGCGCGCGGGCAGCCGAGGTGTCGTGGTGGCCGTCGGGCCGATGCTCGACCGGACGCTGGAGGCGACCGCCGATCTCGACGTGACCGTGCTGTACACGTCGACGGTCAGGCCGTTCGACGCCGCCGGGCTGCGTTCGGCCGTCGAAGCCACCGGCGCGGCCGACGTCGTGCTGATCGAGCCCTACCTCGCGGGAACGTCGGCGCATACGGTGTCCGCCGCGCTGTCGGAGACGCCGCACCGGCTGCTCTCGCTCGGCGTCCGGCGCGCGGCCGAAGTGCGGATCTACGGCGAAATGGCCGACCACGACCTCGCGCACGGTCTCGACGCGGGATCCATCGCCCTGTCGGTCAAGGAATTCCTCCGCTAGTTTCGGGGGATGCCCACCATCCGCCCGCTCGCGCTCGCGGTCGTCCGCCGTGGCAACGACCTCCTGGTGTTCGAAGGCCGGGACGAAGCCAAGGGCGAGACCTACCATCGCCCGCTCGGGGGCGGGATCGAGTTCGGCGAGACCGCGGCGGAAGCGGTCCGCCGCGAGCTGCTGGAGGAACTCGCGGCGGAACTGACCTCGGTCGAGCAGATCGCGGTACTGGAGAACGTGTTCACCTACGAAGGCAGGTCGGGCCACGAAATCGTGTTCCTGTTCGCCGCCGAACTGGCCGACAAGGCGTTCTACGAGCGCGACGAGGTCGGGGTCGTCCTCGACGAGGGCGCACGCGTGCACTGGCTGCCGATGGCCGACGTGGCGAGCGGCAAGGCGATCCTCTATCCGGATGGGCTGGCGGAACTCCTTTCAGCGCAGACGTGACCGCGGGGTCGGTGTGAGTTCCAGCCGCCGCCAAGGACGTTCGAGCCGGTCGGCGAGCCCGGCGCCTGTCCGGTCGAGGAGTTCCCGGTGTTCTTCGGTGGCCTTGGCGAACCAGACGAAGACGGTCTCGTTCTCTCGTACGGGAAGGCGGGGGAAGGTGTTCTCGGCGGGTTCGGTCTCGAAGTGGCCGAAGGTGACCACGCCCGCTTCCCGCAGCGCCGGAGCCACGGTGTCGGCGAAGTACTCCGAGAATTCCTTCACCGGCCCGGTGGGATGGCAGATCGTCACCAGCACCCGGGAGCCGGGTGCGCCGTCCGGAGCGGGTAATCCCGGCCCGGACGGCCGCAGCAGCAGGACGTCGGAAGCGTCGATCATCGTCTCGTTCGCCGCCGGGCCGTGTTCGCGCCACACCGGCCCGAAGTAGAACGACTCCAGCGCGGCCCGCCTGGTCTCCATGTCCCGGAAACCGCGCAGCCACACGAACTTGTCCGGTTCGCCCGCCTCGCGGAACTGGCCGAACAAGCGCATGCCACAGGCTTCCTGTGTCTCCACGAACTCGCGCTCGAAGAGCTCGATCAGCTCGTCCCGGCGGCCGGGGTGCAGGGTGTACCGGCGCAGCTCGACGACGGACTGGAACTCGGCGGAATCGGTCATGCGGCGGACCCTAGAGCCCCGCACCGACAGTTTCGGAGCGGTCTAGCGGAAGGCGGCGAGCCCGGTG
Source organism: Amycolatopsis sp. NPDC039088 (assembly GCF_055598845.1). Classification (NCBI taxonomy): domain Bacteria; kingdom Bacillati; phylum Actinomycetota; class Actinomycetes; order Pseudonocardiales; family Pseudonocardiaceae; genus Amycolatopsis; species Amycolatopsis sp. NPDC039088. The sequence continues at coordinate 111,050 of NZ_JBVKAE010000030.1, forward strand.
ACCGACTGACCCAGCGAGAGCGCGTGCATCTCCTCGGTGCCTTCGTAGGTCAGCACGGTTTCAAGGTTCGACATATGCCGCATCACCGGGTACTCCAGCGAAATCCCGTTGGCGCCGAGCATGGCGCGAGCCGTCCGCGCGACCTCCAGTGCCGACCGGACGTTGGCGAGCTTGCCGAAGCTGACGTGGTTGTGGTGCAGCGTGCCCGCGTCCTTGAGCCGCCCGATCCGCAGCGCGACCAGCCCGGCCCGGTTGACCTCGACGACGAGGTCGGCGAGCTTGCGCTGGGTGAGCTGGAACCCGGCCAGCGGCTTGCCGAACTGCTCGCGGCTCAGCGTGTACTCGAGCGCCGATTCGTAGCAGGAACGCGCGGCGCCGACGACACCGAACAGGATTCCGTAGCGTGCTTCGTTCAGGCACGACAGCGGACCGCGCAGGCCGCGGACCTCGGGGAACGCCGCCGATTCCGGCAGGCGGACGCCGTCGAGCACCAGTTCCGCGGTCAGCGAGGCCCGCAGCGACAGCTTGTGCTTGACCTCGTTCGCGGTGAAGCCCGGCGTGTCCGTGGGGACGACGAACCCGCGCACGCCTTCGTCGGTCTGCGCCCAGACGACCGCGACGTCGGCGACGGTCCCGTTGGTGATCCACATCTTCGTGCCGCTGAGCACCCAGTCCGAGCCGTCGCGGACCGCGCGGGTCCGCATGCTGCCCGGATCGCTGCCGGCGTCCGGTTCGGTCAGCCCGAAGCAGCCGAGCGCCTCACCGGCGGCCATCCGCGGCAGCCACTCCTGCTTGTGCTCGTCGGTGCCCCACTTGTGGATCGCGTACATCGCCAGCGAACCCTGCACCGAGACGAAGCTGCGCAGCCCGGAGTCGACGGCCTCCAGTTCGCGGCAGGCGATGCCATAGGCGACGGCGCTGGTCCCGGCGCAGCCGTAGCCCTCCAGGTGCATGCCGAGCAGGCCGAGCTTGCCGAAGCCCTTGGCGAGTTCGGCGGCGGGCAGCGCGCCCGTTTCGTACCATTCGGCGATATTCGGCAGGAGCTGGTCGTGCGCGTACGAGCGCACGGCGTCACGGACGGCCCGGTCCTCGTCGGAGAGTTCGGCGTCGAGATCGAGGAAGTCGCGCGGATCCGGGCTGCTGCTCATGCGTCACTCCTGGTCGGCTCGGTGGGGCGTGGCTCCATGAAGAAAACCACACACACGACCGGAGTCGGGTGTCAGCGATCGCGCCATCCGGTGGTCTTCGTCACCTGAACCGATGCGGTCGCCGTCTGTCCGGGCGCCACGCGCTGTTTCTGCGCGGGGATCAGCAGCTCCGCGAAGGTGGGAAAGGGGACACTTTCGATGTCCTCGCGCCAGGCGTCGAGAAGGCAGGTCAGGTCGTCGGCGTCCCGCATCGTTCCTCCAGAAGTGCAGGCGGTCCTGCGCCGGCCTCTCACTCGGCGTGGTTACTACCCAAACGAGTGACGGTTGAAACAAGGAATCGCGAGAAAATCCTGTCCGCTAACCTGGGCGCGTGGCTACTCCTCGTGTGGTGATCCTGGACTACGGGTCCGGCAATCTCCGATCCGCCGAACGCGCCGTCGAGCGCGCCGGCGCCGATGTCGAGGTCACGGCCGACCCCCATGCCGCGCTCGAGGCCGACGGCCTGGTCGTTCCCGGTGTCGGCGCCTTCTCCGCCTGCATGGAGGGCCTGCTCTCGGTGTCGGGGGAGAAGATCATCGGCAAACGCCTCGCCGGCGGCCGTCCGGTGCTGGGCATCTGCGTCGGCATGCAGATCCTGTTCGAACGCGGGGTCGAACACGGCGAGGAGGCCGCGGGCACCGGTGAGTGGCCCGGCACGGTCGACAGGTTGGAGGCCGACGTCCTGCCCCACATGGGCTGGAACACCGTCCGCGCCCCGGAGGACTCGCAGCTGTTCGCCGGTCTCGACGCGGAAACGCGGTTCTATTTCGTGCACTCCTACGCCGCGAGGACCTGGGAACTCGACTCCGGGCTCGCCGGGCAGCAGCCCAAGGTGACCTGGGCGAACCACGGCCAGGACTTCGTCGCCGCCGTCGAGAACGGGCCACTGTGGGCGACGCAGTTCCACCCGGAGAAGTCCGGCGACGCCGGGGCGCACCTGCTGCGCAACTGGCTGAAGTCTCTGTCTTAGAGTGGGCGCGTGACTTTCACGCTCCTTCCCGCCGTTGATGTGGCCGATGGCCAGGCCGTCCGACTCGTCCAGGGCGAGGCCGGCACCGAAACCTCCTATGGCAGCCCGCTGGAGGCGGCGCTCGCCTGGCAGCGTGACGGGGCGGAGTGGATCCATCTGGTCGACCTCGACGCCGCGTTCGGCAAGGGTTCCAACCGCGAGCTGCTCGCCGAGGTCGTGGCGAAGCTGGACGTCCAGGTGGAGCTGTCCGGTGGCATCCGCGACGACGCCTCGCTGGAGGCCGCGCTGGCCACCGGCGCCCGCCGCGTCAACCTCGGCACCGCCGCGCTGGAGGACCCGGAGTGGACCGCGAAGGTGGTCTCCACCTTCGGCGACCGTGTCGCCATCGGGCTGGACGTGCGGATCACCGAGGCGGGGCACCGGCTGTCCGCCCGCGGCTGGACACAGGACGGCGGTGACCTCTGGGAGGTCCTCGACCGGCTCGACCGCGACGGCGCGCAGCGCTACGTCGTCACCGACGTGAGCAAGGACGGCACCCTCCAGGGACCGAACATCGACCTGCTCCGCGAGGTCGCCGCCCGCACCGACGCGCCCGTCATCGCCTCCGGCGGCGTGTCCAGTGTGGACGACCTCCGCGCGCTGGCCGCCCTGGCGCGCGACGGTGTCGAAGGCTCCATCGTCGGCAAGGCGCTCTACGCCGGGGCGTTCACCCTGCCCGAGGCACTCGCGGCCGTCGCGGAGTTCTGAGCTTTACCTCCGGGGTAATCGACGCCACGCGGCAGGTCGGTCAGGATTCTTCCAGGACAACGAAAACCTGGAGGGACACCATGACCGCCTACGGAATCGCCCACCTTCGCCCGCCCGCCGTGACGGCGGAAGAGGTCTTCGAGTACCTGGAGCGGATCCAGGACACACTGGATCCCTTCGGCGGCAAGTTCCTCGTGCACGGGGCCGAGGTGCAGGTCGTCGAAGGCGAATGGCCCGGCGCGCTGGTGATGATCGAGTTCCCGAGTATCGAGACCGCTCGCGAGTGGTACGACTCGCCCGCGTACCAGGAGATCCTGCACCTGCGGGCGGACCACATCCCGGGTGACCTGATCCTGGTCGACGGCTGCGGACCGGACCACGACTCGGCCGCCATGGCGGCGGCCATGCGGGCGGCGCAGGCCGCTTGATCGTGCGGTGACCGGTGGGCCTCGTGAAGGCCCCCTTCCCTCGGCTCAGCCGAGGAAACTCGACCCGTAGGCCACAGTGATCATTTAGGACGGAGTCGGTTCTCTTGAGAGACAAGGCAAACGTGGCTTGTCTTGAAGGCTCCCTTCAAGACATCCGACTTCGACGCGGGTGCAGCGGTGTCCCCAACGTGTCGTGAAAGCCACTTTCGGGACACCGCATGTCCCGAAAGTGGGGCGGATTCACTCGGTCGTCGCAACATGGTCTATTTAGGACAGTATCATGGTGAGTTTCTCTTGCGGGGTAAGCCAGTTCAGTGTTTTGCGGGGA
>NZ_JBVKAE010000031.1:0-15874 GCF_055598845.1 Amycolatopsis sp. NPDC039088
TCATGTACTTCGATAAGGCGTGACTCGCGTGCCCGGATGCCGCACTCCCGCCCGAGACACGACACGTTTGCCTTACCCCTCAATAACCCTCATTAACACTCGCGACCCCGCACGGAAACGTATTTAGCGGCATCAATCGGACAGTCGATCGGCTGGCGGTGTCCCTTGTGGACACTGAAGCCCGCTGGCATCCAGAATCAGGCCTGCTCTACCCCGGCTCGACCTTGATCAACGGAAGATCGGGGACATTGAGTGTCCCTGATCTTCCGTTGATCAAGCTCCGCCGCTGGTGCGCGGCCCGTGACAGTGCAGGAATAGTCGCCTGACCTACAAGATCGCGACTTTGCCGTCACAGTAGGGAAGGAGGCCTTCACGGCGTCGTCGGCGTGGTCTTGGGTGAGCTTCATGGTCAAGGTGTGTCGCGAAAGCCACTGTGGGGACGTGTGATGTCTCGAAAGTGGCTTTCGCGACACGGTCGCTGGGGTCTCGCGCAGGTCTGGACGGTCGTAAGTGGCGAATCGGGGGCCGGTCAGGGAACGCCACGTTTGCCTTACCCCTCAATGGAACCCCACTTGGCACTCACGACCTCCTAGCGAAACTGTGCATACTGCCCAAGTCGGATACTTGCCTTCCGCAAAGTGTCCTTTCTGGACAACTGATGCCCCCGCACCATCAGTCCGGTTGTTCCGGTTTGACGAAGCCTTCCACCAGTGGGGTCTGGACCAGCCGGACCGCGCGGCGGCGGTTGACGAACTGGCCCCGGCCCGGCGGCAGGACGCGGGGCTTCAGGTTGCCGAGGAACGAGCCCTCGGATTTGGGGCAGGACAACAGGAGTGCGGGCGTGCCCAGTTCCCACATCCGCCGGATCGCCTGGTTCATCATCGACCTGCTCCCACTGGAGGTGCTGCGGGCGACGATGATGTGCACCCCGATGTCCGCGGCCTGCGGTAGCACCGGGAGCAGTGAGTCCAGCGGACCGGCGCCTTCGGCCAGCTCGAAGTCGTCGATGATGAAGTAGAGCCGTCCGCCGGTCCACCAGTCCCGCTTGGGCAGCCTGCTCGGCGTGATGTCCGGTCCCGGCAGCCGCTCCTTGATCACCGAGGCCGCGCCCGCGATGGATTTCGCCAGCGCGTCCGCGCCGACGGCGTATTCGAGCTGGTACTCGGCGGGGATCGAGTCGTGCAGTTCGCGGCGGAAGTCGCCGAACATCACCCTGGCCTCGTCGCTGCTGTGATGGGCGGCGACGGAGCGGGCGATGTGCCGCAGCAGGTTGGTCTTCCCGCTTTCGGTGTCGCCGTAGATCAACAGGTGCGGGCTGCTGTCGAAGTCGTGCCAGAGCGGGGCGAGCTCGACGTCGTCGATCCCGAGCGGGACCCGCATCTCCGCGGCGGGCCCCGGCGACCTCGGTCCGGGCAGCTCCCGCGCGGTGATCTGGTGTGGCAGCAATCGGACCTGCGGGGCGACCGGCGCGCCGGGCGGGGCCAGCGCCTCGGCGAGCTCGACGGTCGCCTCGGCGAGGTCGTCGGTGGTCGGCGAGCCGTCGATGCGGGGCAGCGCGGCCAGGAAGTGCAGCCGGTCCGGGGTGATGCCCCGGCCGGGGATGGACGGCACGGTGGCCGCGAACCGGCTGTTGATCTCGGAGTCGACCGGGTCACCGAGCTTGAGCTCGAACCGGGTGCCTGCCACATCCCGCAGCCACGGGCGCATTTCCGACCACCGGTTGGTCGCGACCACCAGGTGGATGCCGAAACTCAGGCCGCGCGCGGCGATTTCGGTGAAGTTGTCCTCGATGTCGTCGAAGTCCTGGCGGATCGTGTACCAGCCGTCGACCACCAGGAACACGTCACCGTAAGGATCGAGGTCTGCGTACTTGCCCGACCGCCGCGCCCGCCGATAGGTGGCCATCGAGTCGATGTTGTGCTCGGCGAACAGCGCCTCGCGGCGCGCCATCAGATTGGTCACCTCGAGGACCGTCCGGGTCACCCGGTCGCGGTCGAGCCGGTTGGCGATGCTGCCGATGTGCGGAAGCTTCGCCAGCGCGGTGAGCGTGCCACCGAAGTCGAGGCAGTAGAACTGCACCTCGGCCGCCGTGTGGGTCACCGCGAGTGCCGCGATCAGGGTACGCAGCAGCGTGCTCTTCCCGGACTGCGGACCGCCGACGACCGCCACGTTTCCCTTGCTGCCGGACAGATCGGCGATCAGCAGCTCGCGCCGCTGCTGCGCGGGCAGGTCGATCAGGCCGACCGGGACGGTCAGCGACGCGGTCCGCAGGTCGCCGACCGGGCGGAGGCCCAGCTCCGGGTGGTCCACCAGCGGGGGCAGCAGCTGGTCCAAAGTGGCCGGTTGCTTGAGCGGCGGCAGCCACACCTGATGGGCGCGCGGTCCGACGCCGCGCAGCCGCGTGATGAGCACGTCGAGCACCGTGTCGATGCTTTCCTGCTCCGCGACGGGTTCCGGTTCGGGTTCCGGCTCCGATGTCGTGGGCGGTTCGACGTATCCCATGCCGAACGGGACGACGTGCTGGTCGACCGATTCGGTCGCCGTGGTGCGGCGTTTGGCCCGGTACGGCGAGGACGAGTACGCGCCTTTGAACCGGACGAGTGTTTGCGTGTCCGGGCGCAGATATCCGTTGCCGGGGCTGTTCGGCAGCTCGTAGGCGTCCGGGACACCGATGACGCTGCGGCTTTCCATCGCGGAGAAGGTGCGCAATCCGATCCGGTAGGACAGATGGGTTTCCACCTTGTGGATGCGGCCCTCGTCGAGCCGCTGCGAGGCCAGCAGGAGGTGCACGCCGAGACTGCGGCCCAGCCGGCCGATCATGGCGAACGTGTCGATGAACTCCGGCTTACTGGAGAGCATTTCGGAGAACTCGTCGACCACGATGAACAGCGCGGGCATCGGCTCCAGCGGGACACCCTGGGCGCGCGCGGCCTCGTAGTCCCGGCGTGACGCGAAGTTGCCCGCGGCGCGCAGGTACTCCTGGCGCCGGTTCAGCTCACCCTCCAGCGCGTCCTGCATGCGGTCGACCAGTTCGAGCTCCTCGGCGAGGTTCGTGATCACCGCCGAGGTATGCGGGAGCTGGTCGAAACCGAGGAACGCCGCGCCACCCTTGAAGTCGACGAGGACGAAGTTGAGATCTTCCGACGAGTGCGTCGTCGCCAGCGCCAGCACCAGTGTGCGGAGCAGCTCGCTCTTCCCGGAACCGGTGGCGCCCACACACAGCCCGTGCGGGCCCATCCCGTCCTCGGCCGCCTCCTTGATGTCCAGCTCCAGCGGGGTCCCGTTGGCGGCGATGCCGATCGGCACCCGCAGCCGCCGCTTGGCGGTCATCCGTTCCCTGCGGTAGCGCGCCGGCTCGAAGTGCGCGACGTCGCCGATGCCGAGCAGCCCGGCCAGTTCGTAGTCGGCGGCCGTCGGCTCTTCGTCCTCGGACACCTCGCCGATGCGGTACTTCGCCATCGCGCGCGCCAGCGCGGCGGCGCCGGTCTCGCTCAGTGAATCGGGCGTGCAGAGCGGTTTGGCGTGCTGCTTGCCGAGCCGGTCGAACGACACAGTGCTCACCTGGTCCGCGTCGACGTCGAGGAACAGCACTCCCGGCCGCTGCTGCCAGGGCAGGGCACCGGACACGTCGAGCACCACCGCGTTGCGGTAGCCCTCCTCGGCGGCGCGGTGGTCGGCGGGGATGTTCACCCCGTCGACGAGGATCAGGACGAACGGTTCGGTCGCGGTGATCGGTGTGTCCGCCTCGAACCGGGGTCGCCCGGTGAAGTTCGGGCCGCCGAGCAGCAGTTCGGCCTCGGTGATGGATTCGGCGACCAGTCGCCGTGCGCCCGCCGCGTCCCGGCTCTCCGGATCCTGGTTGTGCGGCAGCCACTTCAGCCAGCTCCAGCGCTCGATCCGGTCGGCCGCCGCGCACAACGCGATGCGGACGTCGGCCGGGCCGTGCGCGGTGGCGAGCTGGCCCAGCATCGCGCGGACCAGGCCGAGCACGGCGGTGTCGTCCCCGCTGAGCTGGATCTGCCCGAACCCGCGCAGGTACACCGCGATCGGGGCGTCCGGCAGGCTGGAGTAGGCGCGCAGGAAGCGGCGCAGCGCGTGCGCGGCCAGCGGTTCGAGGTCCTCGATCGGCTTGGTGTCCGGCGGGATCAGCTTGACCGCCGAGCGCTGCGTGCCGACGCCGATGCGGACCTCGCCGAAGTCGTCCTGCGCGGCCCGGCGTTCCCACAGCCGGTAGCCCAGCGCCAGCGACCACAGCGCGCGCGGGTCGGGGTGGATCCACCGCGCCGCGCGCTGCTGCGCGGTCAGCGTGGTGCGGACGCGCTCGCGCAGCTGGGTCAGGTAGCGGATGTAGTCACGCCGGTCCCCGTGCAGCTTCTGCTTGTGCGTCACCGAGGAACGCACGAGCTGCACGATGAGCATTCCCACCACCGACAGCAGCATGAGGCCGCCGCCGATGTAGGACATCAGCCCCGAGCCGGGTCGGACGAACATCATCACCATGGCCAGCGAGCCCAGCCCCATCGGCGCGTACATCAGCACCGAGCTGATCCCGCCGCCGGTGTCCTCCGGTACCGCGGGTGGCGGCTGGATCTCGATCTCGTCGGCGGACACGGCCGGTTTCGGCCGCCGCGGCCGGCGTGCGAACAGCACCGTGCTCAAGGTCGCTCTCCCTCGCGAGTGGAGTTGCCCCATTCCGCGCCGACCGGGCTTCGAGCGACGAAACGGCTGCCGCGCGGGGATAGGTTCCGGGCTGGTTCACGGTCTGAGATTCCTGGCAGGAAGGACCTGACACCGGATGGAAGAGCAAACACAGCATCGCACAACAACGTCGGCGAGGCTACGGTTCGTTCTCGGGAAGCAGGTCACCGAAGTGGCCTTGCCCACCGAGGCGACGCTGACCGATCTGCTGCCCGCCGTACTGCCCCAATTCGGTGCGGAATGGATCGAACAGGGCGCCGACCACGAGGGCTGGGTGGTGCAGCGGGTCGGCGAGGGGCCGCTTGACGAGGACCGGACACTCGCCGAGCTCAACCTGCTCGACGGCGAGACCGTCTACTTGCGACCCCGGGCCGACCAGCTGGCGCCGATCGACTTCGACGACCTGGTCGCCGGTGTCGGCGAGCAGGTGCGGGAGCATCGCGGCACCTGGGAAGCGCGGCACAGCCGCTGGATGTTCCGGATCGGTGCGGTATGCGCGTTCCTGTTCGGGCTGGTGGTGCTCCCCGGAGCGGGCTCGGTGGGCGTGCAGGCCGCGGTCGCGCTGACCCTCGCGGTGGTGCTGCTGCCGGTGAGCGGGCTGATCGCGCGCGGGGCCGCGGACACCAGTGCCGCGACCATCGTGGCCGGCGCCGCGGTCTGCTATGGCGGGCTCGGCGGCGCGCTGTTCGTGCACGTGCCGGCGCCACTGGCCCCGGCGGCGGTCCAAGTGACCGTCGGCCTCGCCGTCGCGCTGCTGGCGCTGGTCGTCGGGGTGTTCCTCGTCGCCGATTCGGCGTTGCTGTTCGCCGGCGCCATCGTGTTCGTGCTGGAGCTGGCGCTGACCGGGGTCATCGCTTCGGTGGCGGAGGTCAGCCTGCCGCAGGCAGCGGGCATCGGCATCGCGGCGGGCCTGATCATCGGCGTCTTTCTGCCCGCGACGGCGTTCCGGCTGTCCGGGCTGACGCTGCCGATGCTGCCCAGCGACAAGGACGAGCTCAGCGAAGACACCGATCCGGTGCCCGCCAAGATGATCGTGGAACGGGGAGCGGTGACCGTCGGCTATTCGACGGCCCTGCACGCCGGGCTCGGCGCCGCACTCACCCTGCTGCTGCCGGTACTGGTGTCGGGTGGCAACACCTGGGAAATGGTGCTGTCACTGGTGATCGTGCTCCTGCTGTTCCTGCGAACCCGCCATCCGGCGGGTGTGGTGCAGCGCTGGGCGATCATCACGCCCGCCACCGTCGGGCTGGTGGCGAACGTGTGGCACCTGGCCGGCGAGCAGACCGACGGGACGAGGCTGCTCACCATCCTCGCGCCGGTGTTCGCGGTCGGTGCGCTCCTGGTGCTCGCGAGCAGGACGCTGCCAGGCAAGCGGCTGCGCCCGTACTGGGGCCGCGCGGTGGAGATCTTCGAGTCGATTACCGCCATCGCCGTCGTCCCGATTTTGTTGCAGGTGCTGGGCGTGTACGCCTGGATGCGCGGATTGGCAGGCTGAGATGCAGTCACGGCGGGATCAGGTACAGGCCTACTTCTTCGTGGTGGGCAGGCTCGTGGCCGCCGTCGTGCACGGCAAGCCCGACGTGCTGCAACCACCGAACAAACGGCTCAACACCGGCCTCTTCCTCGGAGTCGTGGTCGGCGTGATCGTGATGGGGATCTTCGGGATCTACGGGGTGTTCGTCCCTGGCGGCGACACGTCGTGGCGTCAGCCGGGCGCGATCGTGATGAACAAGACGACCGGCGCGCGCTACGTCTACCTCGAAGGCAGGCTGCGGCCGGTGCTCAACTACTCCTCGGCCAGGCTGGCCGCCGGGAAGTCGGGTACCGGAACGGTCGTCTCGGTGGCCCAGAAATCCTTGGACGGCACGCCGGTCGGGCAGCCGATCGGCATCGTCGGCGCGCCGGACGCGCTGCCCACCGCGCTCGACGGCGGACCGTGGACGGTGTGCGCGCAGCCGCCCGGTACCGGCCCGCAGGGTCAGGCGCCGACCGTCTCCCTGGTGCTCGGGCTGTCGCTCAACAAAACCTTGAGCGACCGGGAGGCGCTGCTGGCGCGGACCCCGGACGGGACGAACTTCCTGATCTGGCGCGGAAAGCGGTATCGGATCCCGGGCAGGGCCGAGGCCGAGGCACTGGGCTACGGCGGGATCGCCCCGGTCGCGGCCACCCCGGCGTGGGTCAACGGCCTGCCGGCCGGGCCGGATGTCGCGGCAGCCGTGCCCGACCAGGCCGGGTCGCCCGGCCCGTCGATCGACGGGCACGCCAGCGTGGTCGGGCAGGTCTATCAGGTACGCAACCCGGCGATCGGCACCACGCAGCTCTACCTCGTCCGCGCTGACGGGGTCGCGGCGCTGAGTCCGACCAGCGCGGCACTGCTGATGGCCTCGCCGTCGATCAGGGCCGCGTATCAGGGCTCGCCGGTGGAACCCATTCCGGCCGGGCCGGGGGCATTGTCCGGGGTCCCCGCCTCGACCGCCGGGCCAGACCTTGTCGGCGCGCTGCCGCCGGAGCCGCCGCGGATCGTGTCCCCGCCACCGGACAGCATGGCCTGCGCGAACTTCTCGCCGATCGGCCCCGGCGGACAGCAGATCGGCACCGGCCTGCTGTCCACTTCGGTCACCGCGACGAACGGGATGCCAGTGAGCACGCACGCGGTGGGCACCACGGCGGACCGGGTGGTGATCCCGGCCGGCGGCGGGATGCTGGTCGCCGGGCAGCAGGCGCCGGACGCACCGCCCGGCGCCGTCTACCTCGTCACCGAGACGGGCACGAAGTATCCGCTCGCGAACGCCGACGTCGCGACCGCGCTCGGCTACTCGGCGCAGGCGGCGGTGCGGATGCCGACGGAACTGCTGTCCCTGCTCCCGTCGGGGCCGCTGCTCAGCGTGGAGGGAGCGCTGCGTGCGCAGCACTGACCGGAGGAGTTCGCGGGGGGTGTTGCGCCCCTTCGCCGCTCTCGGCCCGTGAGCGCAGTACTCCACCGCTGCGAAAACTAACTTGAGATCTGAAGGCTTGTGCCGGACACCGAAAATCAAGGAGGACCGATGGCCAAGGCCACACAGGTTGATCCCACCCAGGTCAACCAGCAGGCGCAGATGCACGAGCAGAAGCGGGACGACATCGTCAACCAGCTCAAGAGCGTCCGGGTGACCGTCGACGAGGTCAAGCAGCAGAGCAACAGTGCGATGACGCGCGCGCTCGCGGAGCAGGGCGAGAAATGGATCGACGCGGTCGAGAAGTCGGTGCTCGCGCATATGACCGCGATGGCGAACAACATTCGGGCCGCGGCCAGCGACCAGGGTGAAGCCGACATGGAAAGCGTGAAGCAGATCAACAACATCCCGATCGCCACCAAGAGCTTCCTCGGAAGTTGAGCTGGGCTCGGTTCGGTTACCCGACTGGTCACTGAAAGGAAATACCAATGGCTGATGGCGCTATCAAGTATGACTACGAGAAGCTCGACACGGCTTTTCAGGAGTTGACGAAGATTTCGAATTTCATCGACACGACGCTCGACGAGCAGCGATCCAACGTGCAGACGATCATGGCGGACTGGCACGGCAGCACCGCCGATGCCTACAACACACTGTGCTCCGACCTGGATCGCGACATGATTGGCAACATCGAAACGCTGGGCATGCTGAAGAACGCCGCCCACGAAGGTGCCACGCGCATGCAGGAAACGGACGCCAAGGGTGGCAAGCTGGTCGGCCACTGACTTCTGGCGTTCCGGTGTGGTGTGCCGGGATCCGCGATTTCGGTACACCACACTTTTCCGTTCCGCCCTGCCACCGATTGTGGAGTGATGACATGAGCAACACGAAGCTCGAGGCCGAAACTGTCAATTCATCGGCCGCCGCCCTCGGGCGGATCATGGACGACATGTCCGCCTTCACCGCGTTGCGGGCGGATTGGCCCAAGCTGGGGAACTTCGACCTCGCCGCGCAGCTCGACGGGATCGTCGACGACCGGCGGCGTGGCGTGCTCGCGCACGCGGACCAGCTGAAGACCGCGCTCGACGAGATGAACAAGGCGCTGACGAAGATCACGACCGAGATCCAGTCCGTCGACGACGAGGCCGCCGCGAAGATCAAGGCCGTGGTCGCCGATCTGCGGACCCGGGTGCGCGACGACATCGGCACGCTGACCCAGGTGTGAGGAGGGTGTCATGAGCAAAACCACGGAATTGGACAAGGAAGGCCTGCGGAAGGTGGCGCAGGGGTTCAACCATCTCCTTGATGGAAAAATGGAGGCGTTCGACAAGCTGGTCCACCAGTGGCCGAACGCGGGCGCCTTCAATCTGGCGGTCTGGATCGAGCGCATTCTCGATGACCGGCGCAGGGCCGTGGTCGCGCATGCAGCGCATCTGAAGATGACATTCAGCGAGATGTCGGACGTGCTGTACAAGATCGCCGAAGAATTCGATCAGGTCGACGACAAGAACGCGAAAGACGTCAAGAAGATGTTCGACGAGCAGCGGGACCACTCCGAGGACAAGATCAAGGACTGGAATACCGAACGGGAAAAGGCCGACGGTGACCACTCCGGCGATGTCCGAAACCAGAGTGATGGCTATGCCCAGAATGTCAATAACGCATTCGATCCTATTGGTGCTGATGAAAAAAAATTGTGAGCGGTAATGGCGGAAGCGACGAGGGAGGAGGTGAGCACGAGGATTCACCCAAGGAAAAGGATGAGGGTCCATCCAAGGAGGAAGAGGATATGCCCAAGAACAAGACTGGCGGGGGTGATCACAAGCTCATCTAGCTGACCCGTTTCGTGACTTATTGGTCATTTGTACTGCCGATGGACGGTTTCGATCCGAAATGTCGACAAGGATAGGGAAAGATGTCTGATAACAAAGGATGGTCCACCGGTCAGTACGATGAAGCGCCGCCCCCGTTCAACTACGGCCAGTACGGGACGCTCGACGAGCTGCTGGCGATCACCGCGGGTCTGCTCGACCGAGACGGCCATGACACGGCGTGGATCGACTTCCACAATGACCTGAAGGCCGCGATGGGCGTGCTCGACGACCTGAACGATGACTTCGCCAAGAAGATCGCCGACGTCGCCGATCGGATGAAGGGCGAGGCGGCGGATGCCTTCAACGACTGGGCCAAGGACTTGCTGGCGCAGAGCCGGTCCTTGCATGACCGGGTGAGTGCGAAGTCCTTCCTTGACGGCGTCTGGAACGTGGGCAGCACGATGAACTGGTTCCATGACGAGTGGTGGGAAACCGTCGCGGAGCAGGAAAAAGAACTCAAGGTCAACGAGAATCTCATCATCGACGCCGCCAAGGCGGCGGCCCAGCTCGCCACCGACGGCGAAGATCTGGACGCGATCGTCGAGAAGACGAAGAGCGCGATGAAGGAACTCGGCGAAGCCAACGAGGCCAAGCTGCTCAAGGCATTGCAGTTCCTCTTCGACCATCTGGACGAAGAGTATCGGAAATGCGGCCGGGCCATGTCCACCTTGGAGCCCGCAGGCGGCTACGAGTACGACAAGGTGGACACCGGTGGCAAGGACGAAGACTCGGGCAAGGACGAAGACTCGGGCAAGGACGAAGACTCGGGCAAGGACGAAGACTCGGGCGGAGACTCGGGCCAGGACGAAGGCTCGGGCGAAGGCTCGGGCGGAGCCTCGGACAAGGACGAAAGCCTGCCCAAGGACGACAGCTTGGCCAAGGAGCAGGACCTGGAAGGGAACGTCGAGGATCCGCAGAAGGCTGAGTCGGAGCAGGCCGATACTCCCTTGGGCTCCGCCGGTGGTGGCAGTGGTGGTGGCCTCGGGCTGCGCGGGGGTGGCGACGACAAGGGCCTGAACGACAAGATGAAGAACGCCACCGGTGAAGCGATCGACAGTGTCAAGAGCCCAGGAGACAGCCCGGAGACGAAGGCTGCGCTGGACCAGGCGAAGAAGGCCGCGCAGGACGCGATCGACGGTGTCGGCGGCGGCGGTAACGGCGATGGCTTGGGCGGCGGAACGGGTGGCGGAACAGCTGGCGGTGGCGGTATCGGGGGTGGTGGTAGCGACCAGGCGCAGAAAGACCAGGCGAAGAAAGACCAGGCACAGAAAGACCAGGCACAGAAAGACCAGGCACAGAAAGACCAGGCGAAGAAGGCCACGCAGGACGCGATCGACGGCATCAAGAACCCGGACGACAGCCAGGCCACCAAGGACGCGCTCGACAAGGCGAATAAGGCCGCGCAGGACGCCCTTGATGGTGTCGGCACGGGCGACGGCAAGGGCGGGATCCAGACCGAGGGTGGGCCGGTCGGCGGCGGGAGCGGCCCCGGGGTCAACAAGGCGATCGATGACGCCAAGAAGGCCGCGAAGAAGGAAATCGAGGACGCCAAGGACAAGTACAAGGACGACCCCAAGGCGCTGGAGGCTCTCGACAAGGCGGATAAGGCCCTCGACAAGACCATCGGCGATCTCGATCCCAAGCACGCCAAGGAGCTCGGCGACGCCAAGGACGAGGCTCTCAAGTCGATCGACGACGTCAAGGACAACCACAAGGACCCAGCCGTCAAGGATGCGCTGGAGAAGGCCGAGAAGGCCGTCGGGGACGCCATCAACGACGTCAAGCCGGGCGAGGACGGCCTGAAGCACGCGCGCGAGGCGGCCGAGAAGGCCCTCGACGCAGCGATGAAGGACGCCGATCCGAAGACCAAGGACGCCCTCGAAGAGGCGAAGAAGGCCGTCGACAAGACGTTCGACGCAGCCGAGTCCAAACACGACGGACCGCTCGGCGATCTCAAGAACAAGTCGCTCGACGCGATCGACAAGATCGAGGGCGACAGCAAGGACAAGCCCGCGGTCCAGGAGGCGCTGGAGAAGGCGAAGGAGGCCGTCGCCAAGGCTGTCGACCCGGACAACGTCAAGGGCTTCTCCGCGATCGACGCGCAGCCGGCCGCGGACAAGGCCCTCGACGAGCTGATCAAGCACACCACCGACCCGGACGCCAAGCACGCCCTGGAAGAGGTGAAGAAGGCGGTCGACAACGTCCTGCCCGACCCGCCGAAGTTCGAAAGGTCCGCCTCGCCTGACGAGCGGTTGATCGACGACTCGAAGAGCGCGGCGAACAAGGTGTTCGACGATCTGCTGAAGGACGCGGACCCGGCGACCAGGAAGGTGCTGGAGGAAGCGAGGGACGCGGTCGGCAAATCCATCGACGGCATCGGCACCTCCGGACCCGGCGGCGGCGGGCACGATCCGTCGAAGCCCGCCGATGACAGCAAGCTCAGGGACTTTCTGGGCGGCGGTGGCGGCGGCAATGGCAACAGCGGCGGTGGTGGCGGCGCGAGCATCCCCATCAGCTCGAACGGACCGGATAACGTCGCGCAGCGGGCCCAGTTCGATACCGATGTCGCCGGCCAGCGCGGCTACACCCCGCCGGTCAACCCCCAGCCGGGCAACCTGCCTGCCACCCTTGGCGCGACCACGGGCAGCCAGGGCGCGGCCCTCAATCCTCAGCAGCAGGGCATGCCGATGGGCGGTATGCCGATGGGGGGCATGCCGATGGGCGGCATGGGCGGGATGGGCGGTGGCCAGCAGGACAACGAGCGCGAGCCGCAGATCTGGCTACAGGCGGACAAGAACGCCTGGACCGACGACGCGGACGGTCAGGACGAAACCGTACTGGGCAGGAAGAAGTAGGTCATGGCCGACGGTGCTCCCGGCAACCCGCCACCGGTCCCGGACGACCCGCTGCTGAAAGAACTGACCTTCGAACAGCTGGCGCAGCTGGTGAACGAGGTCAGTCCCGAGATCTTCTACCAGCGGGCCGAGGCGTTCGACCAGGCCGCGGCCCGGTTACAGGACGCGGTCGAGCAGGTCCGGCGTCAGCTGAACATCGTGCGAGGCGCGTGGGCCGGTGGCGGCGCGGACGAATTCGACGCACTCGCCGAAGAGGTGACCGGCCGGGTCACCGGGGCGCTGCAAACCATGGGCACCCCCGGCTACGGCACGACGCTTCGCGCCGCGGGCGACTCGCTCGCCGCCCATCAGCGGCGGATGCGGGACCTGCAGGGCCGCAAGACCGAGGACGACAGCAGGCCGCCCGCTACCGGCGTGCCGTCGCCCGAGCAGAACGCGCACGTGCACAACGACTCCGCCAAGCAGATCCTGCTCGACCTGCGGACCGCCTACTGGGATGTCGGCAATCAGCTGCCGGGTTTGTCCCATAAGGACACTCGGATCAGTGGGAACGGCTACGGGAACGGTAGTGGGCAAGGGGACGGGCAAGGGAACGGGCAGGGGGACGGATCGGGGAACTGGCAAGGGAACGGACACGAGAGTGGATCGGGGAACTACGACCGGCCATTGGTGACGAACACCTTCTTGCTGGCACCCGGAGGCGGCCGGAGCGGACAGGGCACTCCGGAGCACCGGAAGTCGCACCGGCTGGAGCGGCACGGTGGCGAGGAGCGCGTGGCGCACGTCGAGCGGTCTCGAGGGTCGGCGCCGGAGCAGCTGCCCGTGGAACGTTCGAACCAGGCCATCACGCACCCGGTTCGGTCGTTGCCGCCGGTGCCGCTCGCCACGGCGCCGCTTCTGCTGCCGGGTGGTCCCGGCCCCGCGCTGCCGGACGGCGAGCGGTACGAGTTCGTGGCTCCGGTGCTGGGCAAACCGGAACGGGGGCAGCGGCCCGGCCATCCGGACAAGGAACACCGTCCGGAACCGAGGAAGCAGAAGCACGGGAAGAAGCCGGAAACGGTGGTGGGCAAGCCGGACGAGACGGACCCGATCGTGTTCGAGAAGTCCGACGTGCGGACGACGATCGACTCGCCGATGAGTGTCCCGTCGGTACCGGCCACCACCGTGTCGGTCGAGGTGGCCAAGGGCGTCACCTCGACCGGGGAACCCGTGAAGGTCACCGACCAGACTCCGCAGTCAGGGCACGCCAAGTCGGTCCAGTTCAGCGAAACGGGTGGGCAGGCGCCTTCGCCCGTCACACAGTCGGCGTCGTTCGGCGCGGGTGGTGGCGGTGGTTCCGCGTCCGGTGCGTTCAAACCGGAGGACCGCGGGATGTTCACGCCGGGCAGCGGAGGCACGGGCGCGTTGCAGGGACTCGACCCGGCCGCCACCGCGCCGGCACCCACTCCGGCGCCGAAACCGGTCCACGGTCCCGTCGATCCGTCCCAGCCCGGCGGCATGCCGATGTCGCCGATGATGATGGGCGGGATGGCGGGGATGGGCGGTCAGGGCGGGCAGCAGAACAGCCGCATGGCAGCGATGGCCGTCGAGCCGAGGCCCGACGCCTGGCCGCTGGGGAGCGGTTCGCCCGGCACGTTGGGCCGTCGCGATCAGGAACAGCAAGAGACAGTCGAGCAGGCAAGCGGTGAGGCGCGGAAAAGCCGCGCCGAAAAGTTCGCCGAACTGGACCGGCTACTGGAACGAGGGAAGTGATCATGGCCGAATGGAACGCCGCTGATCCCGCACACGCCGTCGACGACGCGTGGGCGCTGCTGGAAAAGGAATCCAAGAAGCTCGCCGAACTCGGTGAGCACTGGGACGAGGCGAGCACGACCGTGCGCGCGAAGGACCGTTCGCTGGAGATGACCTTCGACGGGCGCGGTGAGCTGACCAAGCTGGTCTTCAACACCGCGAAGTACCGCGAGATGCCGCCGGCTCAGCTGGCCACGGTCATCGTCGAGACCCTGCGGCAGGGCCGCGAACAGGTCCAGCAGCAGATGTCGGAACTGATGGGCACGCCGCAGATCCCCGGTCTGGACCTGGACGGCCTCGCCAGTGGGAAGGTCCGCCCGGACGAGATGCTCAGGGATCTCATGGGACCGATGCTCGAGACGCTCAACAGCTTCGGCGCCGACCTCGGCGAGCCGCGAGCGGAGAGCCGCAAGCAGGAGGGCCGCGGAAATGGCTGACGAGTTCTACCTCGACGAGGGCGCCTATGACGGGATCATGAACGACCTCAAGGACATCGGGGTCACATTCGGGGAGAACTTCCGGAATTTGACCGCCGTCCTCGACCAATACAATGGCGCCTGGGGCACCGACGACATCGGGAAGGCGTTCGAGAACAAGTACATCGAGGAAGGCGGCGTGAACAATATCGTCGCCAATCTCGCCATGGGCGAGGAGGGGCTCGTCGGCGGCGCCAAAAATGGTGAGGAGTCCGCGCGGGCGCTCGCGGATCTCGATTACGAGAGTGCCAGGAAACTGGATTCGGAAACGACGGCGGAGTAAGCGCAAGGCCGATTGAATTGACGCCGTGGCTGTGGGCCAGGGGAAGGAGGTGAAAAGTAATGGCACACAGCTATGGTGGCAGTGAGGCCGAGGGCGGCGGGGGATCCCTCGAGCTACCCGAATCTCTCCAGAAGTTCTTGAAGGTCACCTGCGGCTTGAGCTGGCCTGAGGGCAATGAGCACGGGCTCCGGGAGATGGCCAAGGCGTGGGACCAGTTCGGTGACGATCTGGAGGCGCGTGCGGCGGATATCCAAAAGCTCCTGCCCCGGTTTCCCGACGCGATGCGCGGAGTGACCGCCGACCTGACCCAGGACTGGCTCAAGGACAAGATCGACGAGTTCAACGAAATGGTCGAGGAGGCACGGAACTTCACCTCGTTGGGCGGGAACACCGCCGCGGACATCCAAAAGGCCAAGATCATGCTGATCTTCGGTGCCGTCATGTTCGTGGGCATGATCGCCGCGCTCGCCGCCTCGATCTTCGGCGCCCCTCTCATTCCCAGCGTCATCGCCATGGCCAGGATGGCCTTGGGCGAGATCCTGAAGGCGCTTTTGCGGAAGATCGCGCAGATGGTCGTGACGGCCGGCAAGTACGCGCTCGGGATGGCGGCGTTCATGGGGTCCCTCGACTTCTCTATCCAGTCCGGGCAGAGGATCGACAATGAGATCAACGGGCCGGGTAGCGGCCGGGACAAGTACGACACGGACTCGCTGAAGCACAGCGCGATCGGCGGCGCGATCGCCGGTGCCGGGTTCGGTGCTGTCCGCGGTCTCTTCAAGGGAGGGCCCGGCAAAGGTCTTGGCGGGGGTCCGAAGGGTGGTGTCGGTGGGAAGGGGCCGGTTGGTGGGAAGACCCCGGTAAGTGAGAAGGGGCCGGTACTCGGGAAGGGCGGTGTCGGCGAGAAGGGGGCGGTTGGCGGGAAGGGTGGTGCTGGTGAGAAGGCCCCGGTTGGTGGGAAAGGCAG